>CAYTJO010000212.1:0-2500 GCA_964438215.1 uncultured Rhodospirillaceae bacterium | reverse complement strand
ACTCTGATAATATTACTTATAGACATTTTAGCAACACTTCAAGTTGGAAAGATATTTTAGGTTATTGGGGAACGCTAGAATGAGCAGGCAATCATACTATAATAAAAGAACAAGGAACCGTACTTAAAAATTATTGTAAAGGTACAAACATAGATGGGGATGTCTTCTGGTTAATGATGGATAGAAAGTCAAATGATTTTGATTCAGGAATAGGAAAGATTAAATATGAAAAGGGTACAGGAAAATTTGAGAAATATGAAGATGCTTCATGTGTTTATGCAGTCACTTTTCTTCCTAAAGGGGATGGTTCTTTTATAAAAACTAAGTGTGAATTTAAAAAAGAAAATTAATGATTTATAGAATATTAAAATATGAAGTATATAATATTATTTTTTGTTAGTTATTTAATAGTTGGAAAGTGTTTTTCAGATCAATTAATTAATGAGTTTAATTTCAGTGCAACTATAGATGGCCTTTATCAATTAGAAGATGGAAGAACTTTTGAGTCTTCTAGCCTTAAAGGACATATTAAAAATAATATTGGAAACTATGGTAATATTAAGTGTAATAGTCTTATTGAGAAAAAAAAATCAGAATTAATTTTTTTAAGAGTAATCTGTGAGATTTCTATGAATGACGGAAATAAAGTGTGGTCTGTTTTAGAAAGAAGTAGCTCTTCTTTTAAAGCTGGAGTAGGTGAGTCTACTATAATTGATGCTACTGGTAAATTTAAAAGATTAGTAGGTACAAAATGCTTATATGCAGTAACTAAGTATAAAAGTTCTAGTTTTGTCAAAGAAAAATGCAAACTACAAGATGGAGTGTTAAGTGAACTTACAGACTAGACTTATTTTAATTATTAAAAGTAAATGTAATTTACATAAAAATATTTTATTGTTTCACGCATGTATTTTGTTTTATTCCTTCTTATCTTCAAGCTGGAGTAATGAAATTGACTATAAAAGATTAGAAAAAAAAGAAGGTTTATATTATAAAACATCATCTGATACTGCCTATACAGGCAAAGTTTCGGGACAAATAAATGGTAAAATTGTTAGTGGTAAGAAAGAGTGGATGTATCTCAAATTTTATAAGAATGGGAGCATACTTAGTAAAGCTAATTTTAAAGAAAATAAACTAAACGGAAAATATTTAGAGTATTATTATAATGGAAAGATACTTACAGAAAGAGAATATGATAATGGAAAATTAGAAGGAAAAGTTTTTGACTACTACAGTATGGGACAACTTTTAAGTAAAAGAAACTATAATGATGGGATTTTAAACGGACAATATTTTGATTACTATAAAAATGGACAATTAAATAATAAAAAGCATTACAAGGATGGAAAACTGGATGGAGAGTATTTAACATTTCACGAATATGAATTAAATCAAAAAGTACAATTAAAAATTAAAAGTTTTTATAAGAATGGAAAACTTGAAGGTGAATATTTAGAATATAATGAACAAGGAACACTTATAGGTAAAGGATTTTATTTAAATGGAAGGTTAGAAGGAGAATATTTTAAATATAACAAAAATGCTAAACTATATGAAAAAAGAATTTATAAAAACGGATCATTAATAGAGGTTCGTAATTAAAATTAAAAGATATGGAGTATAAACTTAAAGATAATAATGGTAGAGACTATGTAATTAATGATATTCAAAAATTTGCTAAACATATTTTTAAATATCATTCTCATGGTATTTCAGTACATGAAGAAAAAGGCCATTATTTTGACGTTGATGAAAGTTTTAGAAAAAAGCTAATTAAATTTTTAGATGCATAATATAAAAAAAGCAACTAGGAAAAAAATCTATAATGTTTGTGGTAGTTAAAAACTACCACAAACGTAAATTACTTATTTAAAAGTATTAGAACTAAAAATAGAAATAAGCCTAAAAAGCTTTTTTTTATTTTTAATAGTTTGTCTTTCTTTGATAAAGTAATATAAAGACATTCTATCCATAACTCACTTCCTTTCTTAATACGTTAAAAAAGTTAGCGCGTTCCTTCGGTAACATTACCTACTTCCGTCTAGATAGATGAACGAAACTATATTATAAAAGTTTGAATTAATTTGTAAACTGTTACTTTTGATTATTATAAACCTTTGTAATACTAGAGAATTCTATTTATATATTAAAATAGTGAATTTTTTTTCAAAATATATAAGATAAAATTATTAAAATGTTTAATTTTTTAGTAAAAAAAACACTTAAGAAAGTTGTGATGAAATTAGCAACAGATAAGGTTTTTAGAAATAAAGCAAAAGTAGTTATTAAAAATACTAAAGAATTAAATAGTCAAGGACAATTAATGAGATCACTTGGAAGAAGCTTTGGTAGAATGAAAAGTAAAATGAAAGAAAAGTTATAAGTGCTTTTTTCACATTATAAATATATTCGATGGTCTATGCACTAAACGTTTTTAATTTGTTGTCTTCTAAAGAAGATGACTATAGAGAATACTCAGTTAAAGCTGGTAAAATTA
>CAYTJO010000211.1:0-2525 GCA_964438215.1 uncultured Rhodospirillaceae bacterium | reverse complement strand
AAAAAGGCTATAGAAGGCATAGAAAATACAAAATGGCTACCTAGTTCTTCAAAAAATAGAATTAAAAAAATGGTGATGGACAGACCAGATTGGTGTGTTTCTAGACAAAGAGCTTGGGGAGTTCCGTTAACAATATTTGTTAATAAAAAAACTGGAGAACCTTTGAGGGATAAAAGTATAATGGAAAAAATAATTTTGGAGGTAGAAAAGAATGGTTCTGATGTTTGGCTTTCATCGGATGTATCAAAATTTTTAGGTAATGAAAAAGACCTCTCAAATTATGAAATAGTTAGAGATATATTGGATGTATGGTTTGACTCAGGTTCAACGCATGCATTCGTTTTAGAAGATAAACTTAAATGGCCAGCAGATTTATATTTGGAAGGAACAGACCAACATAGAGGTTTCTTCCAATCTTCTTTACTAGAATCTTGTGGCACAAGAGGAACTCCTCCATATAAAAGTGTGCTAACTCATGGATTTGTTTTAGACGGAAAAGGAAGAAAAATGTCCAAAAGTTTAGGAAATGTAAAAAAGCCTGAAGATATATTAAAAAAATCAGGAGCTGATATTTTAAGATTGGGGGTTGCTACTACAGATTACACAGAAGATATGAGAATAGGAGATGAAATATTAGCTAATTTAAATGATTATTATAGAAAAATTAGAAACAGTTTTAGATTTATTTTAGGAAATATAGGAGATATAACTTTAAAAGATTGTGTTAATTATGAAAGTTTAACAGAACTAGATAAATATATTTTAGCAAAGCTTGCAAATCTAAATAAACTGAGAATTAATGCGTTAAATGATCATGCCTATCATACTTTTTACAAACCATTATTTGAATTTTGCTCCGTAGATTTATCCTCTTTCTATTTTGATATTAGTAAAGATGTTTTGTATTGTAATTCTATAAACAGTAAAGAAAGAAAATCAGTAGTTACAGTTTTATTTTATCTCTATGACTATTTGACAACTTGGTTTGCTCCAGTCTTATCCCATACTATGGAAGAGACTTGGCAAGAGTTTCGTACAGAAAGTTGTGAAAGTGTACATATGAAATTATCTAAAAAAATTCCTGAAATTTGGAATAAAAATGAAATCATAGATAAGTGGATACAGGTGAAAAAAATTAGAAAATTTATAAATGCCGCTATCGAAAATGTTAGAAATCAGAAGCTTATTGGATCTAGTTTAGAAGCAGAAGCACACATTTACGTAGGGGATAAAAATATAAGAAATATTTTCAGTGATATAGAAATGAAAAAAATTTTAATTATTTCTAACTTTTTTTTATTAAATAGTATTGATGAAAAAGTGCCAGACTTCTTACATAAAGAAAAGGATGCTGAAGAAAACTTTGTTGTTTTCATAAAAAAAACTAAATACCTTAAATGTTTAAGATGTTGGCAGTTTGATAAAGAAGTAAAAGAAGACGAGCAACTTTGCTTAAGATGTAAAATAACACTAGAAAATAATGTATAAAACATACTCTTTTAAATATTTTTATGAATTATTGGTTATTTTTGTATTATTAATAATTTTAGATCAAGCTACGAAAATATTGATAGCTAAAATAATGTTAAATAATAAGTTTGAAAGTATAGAAATTTTCCCTTTTTTAAATATAACTTTTGTAAGAAATACTGGGATTAGTTTTGGTTTATTCAGTGATGGAGGTTTATTAAATAGATATTTTTTTACTTCTTTTTCTATGATAATTGGATCAATTCTTTTAATAATAGCGCTTTTTAATAAAGATAGGTTAATGCAAATATCATTGCTTTTTATAGCAGGAGGGGCAATAGGAAATGCCATAGATAGAATCTACTTTGGAGGTGTCATAGACTTTATTGATTTTTTTATATATAATTTTCACTGGCCTGCATTTAATCTGGCAGATATATTTATCAGCTTTGGGGTGATACTTTTATTGTTTGAGAATTTTTTTGGTAAACTAAAAAATGAATAGGATTTTAATAAAAATAATTTTTTCGTTAGTTACATTATTAGTTGTAACGTCATGTGGTTATTTTTCTCCTAAATCAGCTAATGAATACACTGTAACAAAAAAATCACCGCTCGTTATTCCTCCTGACATGAATTTGGTTCCGCCATCTATAAAGTCAAAAAATAAAAAAGTGAGTAACTTACAAATTTCTCAGGAGAATAGAGGGTTTGACTTAGAAGATATTTTAACTGGTGAAGTAAAGGCAAAAAGTAAAAATACCACAAAAAAAAGAATAAAAACTAATTCTAACAAAAATCTGCTAGTAAAAACTATTTTGAGAATGAAAGAATCAGTGATACTTGAATAAGAAAGTAATGAAAATTTAAAAAGTATATGTTTTTTGACTTAAAAAACTGGAAAAATAAAAGCAAGTTAGAAGAATTTCATAGTATAAAAAAAGAGGTTCTTAAATTAATTAATTTAAGGCAGCATAAAAAAAAACTATATGACTTTAATTTTTTATATCAAGACAATCAATTATTAAAAAAAAAAATAACAGAATAATATGAGT
>CAYTJO010000210.1:877-2583 GCA_964438215.1 uncultured Rhodospirillaceae bacterium | reverse complement strand
GTAGTAAGGTCTTTTTTTAGCTCCATGTCTGCTTAATCTAATTTTTACACTCATTATTTCCTCTATTTTCTCCTTAAATTATTTAACATATTTCCAAAGTTATTTGTACTCATATTATTCGACAACATTTTCTCCATTCCATCCACGCCATGTTTACTTATTTTTTTCATCATAAGTTGCATATTTTTAAATTGTTTCAGCAACCTGTTTACATCTTGAATTTCTGATCCAGAACCAGAAGCAATTCTTCTTTTTCTAGAACCGTTTATGATAGATGGGTTAATTTTTTCTCTTTTAGTCATAGAAGAAATAATAGCTCCCATCCTTATAAAGGTTTTATCTTCTAAGTTACTTTTTTCCAGAGTTTCTTTGGCTTTCCTTACTCCTGGCATAAGAGATAAAATCCCTTTTATGCCTCCTAACTTTTTCATCTGAGTTAATTGTTTTTGAAAATCATCTAAATCAAAAGTACCTTTGCTAAGTTTTTTTACCATTTTCTCAGCTTCTTTCTCATCAAATTCTTTTTCTGCTTTTTCTACAATTCCTACTATATCACCCATATCAAGAATACGATCAGCTACTCTGTCAGCAGAAAATTTTTCTAAGTTAGAAATTTTTTCTCCTACTCCTAAAAACTTTATTGGTTTTCCTGTAGATACTGTCATGCTTAAAGCAGCACCCCCTTTAGAGTCACCATCAACTCTGGTCAAAATAATGCCAGTTAAATTAACATAGCTTTGAAAAGCCTTGGCTACATTTACTGACTCTTGACCTATCATAGAGTCTGCGATTAAAAGCGTCTCATTAGGATTTGTAATTTTTTGGATGTTTTTAATCTCATCCATTAAAGTTTCATTTAAGGTAGTCCTACCTGCAGTGTCAAAAATTATTACATCATGAGACATTTGTTTAGCTTTGGAAAAAGAGTTTTTTACTAAGATTTCAATTGCTTCACCAGGGTTATTTTCCATAAAATCTATTTCAACTGATTTTGCTATTTGATTTAATTGTTCTATTGCAGCAGGTCTATATATATCAAGTGAAGACAATAAAACTCTTTTCTTATCATTTTTTAAAAGTAAAGATAATTTTCCAGCAGTAGTAGTTTTTCCACTTCCTTGCAATCCAAGCAAAAGAAAAACACTTGGGGCACCTTTAAAGGATAAATTAAATAATTCTGGAGGTAAATTTTTTCCTAACAAGTCTGCTAAGCTATCTCTCACTATTTTTACTACCATATCTCCTGGCTTTATTGATTTCAGTATTTTTTCTCCTACTGCTTTTTCTTTTATATTCTCAACAAATTCCTTAGCTACCGTCAGAGGAACGTCAGCTTCTAACATTGCAACCCTTATTTCTCTTAAGGCTTTGCTGACATCATCTTCAGTGAGTAATCCTTTACCGGTTAAAGAATCAAAAGTATTAAGAATTCTGTCTGTAAAATTTCCAAACATCTGTACAATAATATATAATTAAATTTACTATATTTAAGCTTTTGGTATAACAATGTCAATAATAAAGGATTTTATAATTTATAAAGAGTTTTTAAATGAATATACCGTTTGTTAAAATGCATACTAGTGGAAACGATTTTGTAATTATTGACAATAGATCTAATAATTATAAGTTTAAACAAATTCAAATATCAGAACTATCTCATAGGAATACTGGTATAGGATTTGTCCAGCTAATATTTTTAGAAAAAA
>CAYTJO010000210.1:0-867 GCA_964438215.1 uncultured Rhodospirillaceae bacterium | reverse complement strand
TTTCATCGAATCCATATTGAACATTATTGTTGTTTCTTTAAACTATATCAGCACTAGTTTATAGATGGCTTGTGCAATCAACTTTGGATCGAAGACTCGCGGCTTTTGTGCTCGAAATCTTTTTCAACCAAAAAAAAGTAAAAACAAAGACATACTTATGAAAATTTTTAACTCTGATGGAAAAGAAGCACAAATGTGTGGTAACGCCGCAATATGTGTAGCTTCACTATTATTTTCTTCCAAAAAGACTAATTCTGTTTCAATAGAAACTATATCTACTGATATAAATGCAAATCTAAATAAAGATGGAAAAATTAGCATAACTATAAAGTTACCATCTCAAATATTTTCAGAGGTATTAAGTAATAATAATGTGAATGTTAATAATTTAGATTTTTCAAAAATACATGCTTCTTTGAATTCAGGAATATTAGTAAATATGGGAAATCCTCATATAGTATTTATAGTTAAAGATTTGGAAGATGTGGATTTACCTAAATATGGTAGCAAGATAGAAAAAAATAGACTATTTTCAGATGGAATAAATATGGAAATTGTGGAAATAGTTAATAATAATAAGTTAAAAGTTAAATTCTGGGAAAGAGGTTCAGGGTTGACTCTATCATGTGGATCAGGGATATTATCTGCATTTTATGCTTGTTATAAAAATATCTCACGAATAATGGTTGTTTTCAATACCTCGCTAAAAAAATCTTCGATTTTTAGACGTTAAGAGCAAGAGTAGACTTTATTATGATGTAGTGTATATTGTGTTCAATAATTGAACGCTGGATAAATATTTTTTGAAATAACGATTGACTTTGAAGAGGATACGAACTGGATTTACAGAAATGAAAATAGTAAAGA
>CAYTJO010000209.1:0-2593 GCA_964438215.1 uncultured Rhodospirillaceae bacterium | reverse complement strand
GCAACTTCATAAACTTTAATAAAGGGAATATTTATAATTCTGCCTACTTCTTTCATTGCAGCTTCAGGAATCCATCCATTACATTGACGCATTGCCAAATCTAAAAGAGGCATAACTGCACTTCCAGATTGATTAGTAGGATATTTTTTTAATATGTTATGAATTAAAATATTATTTTCTTTAGAAAATTTAAAACCTTCATATTTGTTTTTTTTATTTAAGTCCATTACCTATCTATTTCTCCAAATACTACATCTAAAGTAGCAATACAGGCAACTAAATCGGCTAGTTGATGTCCTTTAGTCATAAAATCCAAACCTTGCAAATGAGGAAATCCTGGTGCTCTTATTTTACATCTATAGGGTTTATTAGATCCATCTGATACTAAATATACACCAAATTCTCCTTTGGGTGCTTCAACAGAGGCATAAATATCTCCTTTAGGAATTCTAACTCCTTCAGTATAAAGCTTGAAATGACTAATTAAGCTTTCCATAGACTCTTTCATATCTTTTCTTTTAGGTGGCGCTACTCTTGGGTTATCAGATATTATTGGTCCATTTGGAATTTTTTCTAAAACCTGTTTAATAATTTTTAAACTCTGCTTCATTTCTTCCATACGTATTAAATATCTGTCATAACAGTCTCCATTCTTTCCAATAGGTATGTCAAAATCAAGTTTTTCATATACAGCATAAGGTTTATGTTTGCGCAAATCCCAAATTATTCCAGATCCTCTTAACATAGGTCCAGTAAAACCCCAATCTAGAGCTTGCTTTTTACTAACTATTCCAACATTAACAGTTCGTTGTTTAAAAATTCTATTGTTATCAAGAAGTCCTTCTATATCTTCTATTATTTTACCAAACTCATTACTCCAATTAAAAATATCATCTAAAACTTTCTCTGGTATATCCTGATGAACGCCCCCAATTCTGTAATATGCAGCATGTAAGCGGGCTCCTGATACAGCTTCATAAAAAGACATAAGCTTTTCTCTCTCTTCAAAAAGCCACAAAAATGGTGTTGTAGCTCCTAAATCTAGACCTTGCGTACCAATTTGCAAGGAATGATTAAGTATTCTGGTAATTTCATCAAATAATACCCTTATCCATAAAGCTCGTTCAGGTACATTAAGCTTTAAAAGTTTTTCTGCTGCCATGACAAAAGCATGCTCTTGGATCATAGGTGAAACATAATCTAACCTATCAAAGTAAGGCATAGCTTGAAGATAAGTTTTGTGTTCTATTAGTTTTTCAGTACCTCTATGTAATAAACCAATATGTGGATCAGCCCTTTCTACTACTTCTCCATCCATCTCCAATACTAACCTTAAAACACCATGGGCAGCAGGATGTTGAGGTCCAAAGTTAAGCATCATGTTTTTAATTTGTTTCTCAGTCATTGTTTCTTTTTTGACTTTTTCCTTCCCAAGGGCTTTCAAAGTCAAAATCTCTAAAATCTTGGGTTAACTTGACTGGCTCATAAATTACCTTTTTAGATGTTATATCATATCTTACTTCAACATTACCAGATAATGGAAAGTCTTTTCTAAGAGGAAAGCCACTGAAACCATAATCAGTCAGTATTCTTCGTAAATCTGGGTGGTTTTTAAAACTTATTCCAAATAAGTCCCATACTTCTCGCTCATACCAATTAGCACAAGGAAATAATGAAGTAATACTATCAACTGACTCATCTTCAGAAATAAAAGTATTTAATATTATTCTAGCATTATAATCTATAGATAAGAAAATATAAACGAGATTAAATCTTGATAAACTGTCTGGATAATCAACTGCTGTTAAATCAATTAATTGATAAAATTTTAATTTTTCATTATCTTTTAAAGCCTTAACCACCTTTAATAAATCTTTAGACTTTATATTAATTTTATAATTACCATGCTCATTATTAATGCTAATTTCATCTTTATTTAGCAGAGTTGATAAAACCTTTTTAAGATTTATATCCATTTCAGAGGATATTTTTTTAGTGTCAATCAATTTTAAATCCCTACTTATATAGTATTTTTACCTTCTCTTTTAATCTTCTTTTGCAACTGCAAAATTCCATAGAGTAGTGCTTCAGCAGTAGGTGGACAGCCTGGAACATAAATATCCACAGGTATAATCTTATCACAACCTCTAACTACAGAATAAGAATAGTGATAATAACCACCTCCATTTGCACAACTACCCATAGAAATTACATATCTTGGTTCAGGCATTTGATCATAAACTTTTCTTAAAGCTGGTGCCATTTTATTTGTTAGTGTGCCAGCCACTATCATTACGTCAGATTGTCTAGGGCTAGGTCTAAAAACAACTCCAAATCTATCTAAATCGTATCTAGAGGCTCCAGTTTGCATCATTTCAACTGCACAACACGCTAGCCCAAATGACATAGGCCACAATGAACCAGATCTAGCCCAAGATAATAAATCTGAAAACTTTGCAAGTATATAACCTTTGTTATTAGGTTGCATTGTTTTATCAAGGTTATCTTTAAAGAAATTTTCTTTTATTCCCATTCTAATGCTCCTTTTTTCCATTCATAAATAAAGCCTACTGTTAATATGAATAAAAAAAGC
>CAYTJO010000208.1:0-2638 GCA_964438215.1 uncultured Rhodospirillaceae bacterium | reverse complement strand
AAAGGTTTAAGAATGGGACATAATCAGATACAAGATCATATGTTTCTAGATGGGTTGGAGGACGCTTATGAAGAAGGAAAACTTATGGGAAGTTTTGCTGAAGATACAGCTGAACATTATCAATTTACAAGAGAAGAACAAGATAACTTTTCTATAGAGTCTTTGCAAAAAGCAAAACAAGCTAATGAAGAAGGCTTGTTTAAAGATGAACTTGTTCCAATATCTGTATTAACCAAAAAAGAAACAAAAATTATAGAAAAAGACGAACAACCATTTAAAGCTAATATAGAAAAAATTCCTGAATTAAAGCCAGCCTTTAGAAAGAATGGTACAGTGACTGCTGCTAATTCATCCTCTATATCTGATGGTGCATCAGCATTAATTTTAATGAAAGAAAGCACAGCTGAGAAAAAAGGAATTAAGCCTTTAGCTAAAATAATTTCACATGCGACTAATAGTCACGAGCCAAACTGGTTTACCACAGCTCCCGTTGGAGCTATTAGTAAGGTTTTAGATAAATCAGGTTGGAAAAAAACTGATGTTGAATTATTTGAGGTAAATGAAGCTTTTGCAGTAGTTCCTATGGCAGTAATTAAGGAGTTGAGTGTTCCTAGAGATATACTGAATATTAATGGAGGTGCTTGTGCATTAGGCCATCCAGTAGGCGCATCTGGAGCCAGAATCGTTGCTACGTTAATTAATAGTCTTAGAAATAGAAACCTTAAAAAAGGTGTTGCATCCTTATGCATTGGTGGAGGAGAAGCTACAGCTATCTCTTTGGAGTTATTAAATTGAGAACTATCAAATCTAATTTAGATAAAAAATCTTCAAGTTTTAAAAAAAACTTTGAGACTATGAAAGATCTTGTCTCAGAACTTAACAAAAAAAAAAGACTAGTAAAAATAGGAGGGTCACTTGATGCAAGAAAAAAACACATTAAAAGAGGGAAACTATTACCTAGGGAAAGAGTAAAATATTTGCTTGATGATGAAAGTAATTCTGTTGAAATAGGTTGTTTGGCTGGTCTTAATCTTAATAAAAGTGATATTCCAAGTGCAGGTTTAATTTCAATTATAGGTAAAGTTTCTGGCAGGGATAGTATGATTATTGCTAATGATGCAACTGTTAAAGGAGGAACCTATTTTCCTATTACTGTAAAAAAACATTTAAGAAGTTTAGAAATAGCTAGAGAGAATAATCTAGCATGTATCCATTTAGTTGATTCAGGGGGAGCAAACTTACAAGAACAAACTGGTATATTTGCTGATAAAGACGGTTTTGGTAGAATTTTTTATGAAATGGCAGTAATGTCTTCCAAAGGAATACCCCAGATTTCTGCAGTGCTTGGTTCATGTACTGCTGGTGGAGCATACATACCTGCTATGTCAGATCAAACTATTATAGTTAAAAATAACGGTACAATATTTTTAGGAGGTCCTCATTTAGTAAAAGCTGCTACTGGAGAGATTAGTAATCCACAAGAATTAGGAGGAGCAGAACTCCACACTTCACTATCAGGCGTTGCAGACTATTTTGCTGAAAATGATTATGAAGCATTAGATAAAATTAAATCCATTTTAGAATTTGTAAATTATACAAAGCCTAAAAGTTTACATGAAAAAAAATCTATTAATCCAAAATATGATCCTAAAGATATTTATGGAATAGTTCCTGAAGATATGAGAGAACAATACGACGTAAGAGAAATTATTTCAAGAATTGTTGATAATTCAGAATTAGAAGAATTTAAAAGCAATTATGGAACTACTTTAGTAACAGGGTTTTCATATATTATGGGACTACCAGTAGGTATAATAGCAAATAATGGAATACTGTTTTCGGAGTCCTCACTCAAAGGAGCACACTTTATTCAACTTTGTGAACAAAGAAGGATACCAATAATTTTTTTTCAAAATATTTCTGGTTTTATAATTGGAAAAAAATTTGAGGAAAAAGGAATTGCCAAAGATGGAGCTAAGCTAGTCAATGCTGTATCAACTGTAACTGTCCCTAAAATAACTATTATAATAGGAGGTTCTTTTGGTGCAGGAAATTATGCAATGTGTGGAAGAGCTTATAGCCCTAGGTTTTTATTTTCTTGGCCTAATTCAAAAATTTCAGTTATGGGAGGAGAAATTGCAGCGAAGGTTTTGGCTTCAGTCAAAGAAGCACCTATAAGTGCAGCTGGTAAAAAATGGAGCGATGAGGAAAAAAATAATTTTATGAAAAGTATTACTGATAAGTTTGAAAAAGAAGGCTCGCCTTATTATGCGACAGCTAGGTTATGGGATGATGGAGTTTTGGATCCTCTAGATACTAGAACTGTAATAGGAAATAGCTTGTCATTTACACAAAACATTATAAAACAAAAAGAAAATTTTGGCGTTTTCCGGATGTAATTTAAAAGTAATGAATTTTAAAAACTTAAAATTAGATTTAACTAGTCATGGAATAGCTAAACTTTTATTCGTCAATCCTAAAAGTAAAAATGCGCTTAATCCAAATATGATACTAGAGATTAAAAAAGCGCTTAGATTTTTACAAAAATCTAATCAGTGCAGGGTTCTAATTTTTAGTGGAGAAGGAGACACTTTTTCTTCAGGTGCTGATCTTATGTGGATGAAAAAGTCTAAAAATT
>CAYTJO010000207.1:0-2643 GCA_964438215.1 uncultured Rhodospirillaceae bacterium | reverse complement strand
CAAATATATATAGAACACATGGCGCAGGGCTATTTCAATTTTTCAGGACTCTAGGAACTGGAGCAGCAGTTGCAATCTTTATTACACTTTTAAACAGATACCAATTATACTACTTCGAAGAATTTAGAAATTTTACTAATTATGGAAACTTCAATATAATTAATAGACTAAATATGGAAGACTATTCTTACCAAAACTTTATTACCTTATATTCAGAAATAAACAAGCAAGCTAAAATTAAATCATTCAATACTGACTTTTTTTTCTTATCAATATCCCCTTTATTGTTTTTTCCATTTTTCTATTTTTTTAAGAAAAAAAACTAATTATAGCTTTTAAATAAAGATAGTAACTTAGGAACGATTGTTAAAGTTGCAAAAAGTGCAATAAACATTGCTAAACTAGTCAGTAATCCAAAATAAATACTCGGTATAAAGTTTGAAAATATTAATATGGAAAACCCAACTATTATAGTAAGTGTAGTATAATATAGAGCATACCCTATACTAGTATGTGTTTTTAGCATTGCATTTTCATAGTTATTATTTTTACTATATTCTATTCTATGCCTAAATATGTAGTGAATAGTATTATCAACTGCTATTCCCATACTAATAGCTGCAATTGTAATAGTCATCATATCTAATGGAATAGAAAAAATACCCATTAATCCTAACACAGATCCTATTGATAATAAGTTAGGTAATAATGCTATACAAGATATCTTAAATGATTTAAATAGCACCATAAACATAGTAAATAAAACTGCTACTACTAACCCCAAAGTTAAAATTTGTGAACTAAATAAACTTTGTAACATATTATTATATAGAATGAGTATATTAGATAATTTCACTTTATCTCTCTCTACATCTAAAATATCAGGAGCTTCATTTTTAATTTTATTTATTAGTTCATTTCTTCTTAATTTAGGATCCGAATCTTTTACTCTCAAAGAGATACGAGCTTGGTTATTTTCAGTCGAAATATAAGGGTCTATAATTATCTCTTTATACTCTTTAGATAGTTTTTCGTACATAAGTCCTAACTGAACACTATCCAAAGAACTTCCATTATTAATTGTCCTACCTATTTTTAAAATAGTTGCAAAAGATAATACTTTTCCTGTCTCTTCTAAAGAGTCTAAATAATCATGGAGTTTTTCTATTTGTGTCATCTTATATTCAGTAAACCAATACTTAGGTTCATTACTATCTACTTCAAGCTCCATTAGTAAATCATCAAAATCATCAAAATCATCAGAAGAATCTTCTATGTTTTCTTGATGGTTAATATCAAGGTTTTTATTATCAAAATCTAAAGTTACATCTAGTATAGTTGTTCCTCCCAACTTATTATCTATAACTGTCATTCCTTTACTAATTTCTGTATTACTTTTGAAATAATCAATAAAGCTATTTTCTACTTTCAATTTTGTAACTCCTATTATACTAAACAAAAGAATTACTATTGCTGCTAATAGTGATGAGCTTCCGTGTTTACTTGCAAACTTTGCAACTATGCTAGGAAAATTAAATTTATTTTCAAAATTTAAGTTAGGATTTAACCTATCTAACTCTACCAGTAAGATTGGAAATATTAAAAAAGTAACAAGCAAGGAAATACTAACTCCTAAACTCATCATCCAACCAAAGTTTATAACAGGTAATAAATCTGATAAAATAAGAGAACTAAATCCCGCTATAGTTGTAATTACAGTGAAAAAGCAAGGTTTAATCATTTGTAACACAGTTTCTAATAGCAGTTTTTTTTGAGAACTTTTTTTTCTATGTAAAACTAGCTCTCGATATCTAACAATTAGATGAATTGTAATTGCCATTGTAAGAATTAATTGCAAAGAAATAAAATTAGAAGATATTACTGTAACTTCCCAATTAAAAATACTAAATAAACCAGAAGTTATAGATACTGAAAAAAGACAAGTTATAATGGGAAGAATAACCCATCTTATTTGTCTAAAAATTAGAAATAAAACTACTATGAGAAATATTAATATAGAAATACCAAAAATTTTCAGATCACTCTATCATAGGTATTCCTCCTAAGTAAATTTCACCATAAATTTTATACTTATTTAAAATATTACGAGTATCTTGTATGAGAGCAGTTTGTCTTTGCCTTTCTATATCTCTTAAAGATCTTAAAGTATTAGATAATTCATTATAAGTCTTTAATTCAATTTCTGTATTAGTCCCTTCTGTTATTTTAATTTTTAGTAACTTTAATTTTTGACGAGTATTATTTAATTGTTCATTATCTCTTAAATTTACTAGTATAGCTGTAGTTTTAAAATCTGAACTTACTAAGTTGTCTTTGTAAAGAGGACTACTAATAAACTCTTGTTTGGCATCATGTAATTCAACTACATTGTCTTCTAACAATGGGACACCTTCTAAAATATCAGCTAATGATTTTTTAGAACTTTCTAATAGTGGATCATTTAATATTGAGTTTATAGATTCTACTCTATCTAAATTTATTAATTCATTAGTAATATTTTTAATTGTATTTCTAGATTCTTCCGAAAAAAGCCCCTTCTTTGGAGAAAAAGCAATAACAAGAAAATCTGGCGTTTTATATCTTTTTGATAAAAGTTGATGATAAGATAAAACTTTATCTTTT
>CAYTJO010000206.1:0-2687 GCA_964438215.1 uncultured Rhodospirillaceae bacterium | reverse complement strand
ATGAAGATTTAGTTAGTAACATAGTCAATGCAGATATAGATACAGTTAAAGTTAGAAGTCCTCTTACTTGTGCTTTGCCGACAGGAATGTGTGCTACTTGCTATGGAAGAGACCTAGCTAGAGGCACTAAAGTAAACATGGGGGAGGCCGTCGGCGTTGTAGCTGCCCAATCTATAGGAGAACCAGGGACACAATTGACGATGAGAACTTTCCATATTGGGGGAGCTGCGCAAGCAGGAACTGAGCCATCAAGATTAGAAGCAAATATATCTGGGACACTCTATGTTGAAGGGTCTAATGTTATTTATGATAAGAAAGGTATAGGAACTGTTTTAGATAGAGATTGTAGATTAATAATTAAGGATGATAATGGTAGGGAAAGGTTAAGAGAAAAAATACCTTATGGATCTAGTATTTTATTAAAAGAGAAAAGCAAAATTGAGAGAGGTCAAAAAATTGCAGAATGGGATCCTTATACTAGGCCTATTATTACAGAAAAAAAGGGATTTGTGAGGTTTGTTGATTTGAATAAAGATACTCTTGAAGAAACAACTTCTCAAGATACTGGTATGACGAGTCAAATTATAAAAGATTGGAGAGTTCCTGGTTCATCAAAACAAGTAAATTATAGGCCTAGAATGGAAATTGTTGATGACAAAGACAAAGTGCTAAAATTGGCTAATGGTTCACAAGCAATTTATGAACTTCCTGTTTCTGCAGTTTTATCTACAAGCTATACTCCAGGAAGGAAAAATAAAAAAGTTGATGCAGGGGATTTACTTGCAAGAATTCCATTAGACTTTCAAAAATCTAAAGATATAACAGGAGGCCTTCCCAGAGTAGCTGAGCTATTTGAGGCTAGAAAACCAAAAGATTATTCATATATTTCAGATATTAGAGGCAAAGTTGAATTTGGAAATGATGTAAGAGCAAATAAGAAACTTATTGTAGTAGATATTGAAAATAAAGATAATCAGGTGGAGTATTTAGTACCTAAAGGCAAACATATTATGGTTCAAGAGGGAGATATTGTAAATAAGGGAGACTTGCTCATGGACGGTAATCCTGTTCCGCATGATATACTAAGGGTGCTAGGTATTGAAGAATTGGCAAATTATTTAGTTAATGAAATTCAGGATGTATATCGCTTGCAAGGTGTTAAAATTAATGACAAACATATAGAGGTAATTTCTAGACAGATGTTACAAAAAGTTGAGATTACAGATGCAGGTGATTCAACTTTAATTGCAGGAGAACACGTTGATAGAGACGAAGCTGAAACTATTAATAAACTAATAGTTGAGGAAGGAAAAAATCCAGCTAAATTTATTTCTATACTAAATGGAATAACCAAGGCTAGCTTGCAAACTAATTCTTTTATATCTGCGGCATCTTTTCAGGAAACTACTAGAGTTCTTACCGAGGCAGCCACGGCAGGAAAAAAAGATAAATTAGCAGGTCTTAAGGAAAATGTAATTGTTGGTAGACTGATACCAGCTGGAACAGGAAGAACTATGACCAAGTTTAAGAAATTAGCAATTATGAATGAAAAGCGCATTAAGAAAAAACAAGCTGAACAAATTGAAACAGAGCAACAGAATTAACTTTTTTTAGTAATGTTGTAAAAAAACAACACTAGCTAAAATTTTTTTGTAATTAGTACTTGACGGTTTTGTTAGGTGCCAATAACATGCGTGTTTCTGGTAAAAAAAAATTTATAAAGGAAATTATAATGCCAACTGTTAATCAATTGGTTAGAAAGGGAAGAAAGTCCCAAACTAAAAGAAATAAAGTGCCTGCTTTAGAAGCTTGCCCTCAGAAGAGGGGGGTTTGTACTAGAGTTTACACTACTACTCCTAAAAAACCTAACTCAGCACTAAGAAAGGTAGCTAGAGTAAGGTTAACCAATGGATATGAAGTTACAAGCTATATCCCAGGGGAAGGGCATAACCTTCAGGAACACTCAGTTGTTATGATTAGAGGAGGAAGAGTGAAGGATCTTCCTGGAGTCAGATATCATGTAATTAGAGGTACTTTAGATACTCAAGGAGTAGGAAATAGAAAACAAAGAAGATCAAAGTATGGTGCTAAGAGGCCTAAATAATATGGAGTTATAATTGTCTAGAAGAAGAAAATCAGTACAAAGAGAAATATTGCCAGATCCTAGGTTCAAGGATTTAGTGTTGGCTAAATTTGTTAGAGCTTTAATGGTTGATGGTAAAAAAAATACAGCGGAAAAATTGATATATTCTTCGTTTGACATTATTGAAAAAAAGGAAAAGGAAAAGGCTGCTTTGGAAGTTTTTAAGTCAGCAATTGATAATGTGAAGCCACAAATAGAAACGCGTTCTAGACGTGTGGGTGGAGCAACCTATCAAGTTCCTGTTGAAGTTTCACCTAAAAGGAAACAAGCGTTAGCTATTAGATGGATAATCGATGCAGCAAGAAAAAGAAATGAAAACACTATGATAGGTAGATTGGCTGGAGAATTATTGGATGCGTCTCTCAAGCGGGGAGCTTCTATAAAGAAAAATGAAGATACTAGGAAAATGGCAGAGGCGAATAGGGCATTTGCTCACTACCGATGGTAATTAGGAATGATTTGAAATGGAAAGAAAAACAGAGTTAAAAAATTATAGAAACATTGGCATAATGGAACATATTGATGCTGGGAAAACAACTACCAC
>CAYTJO010000205.1:1864-2695 GCA_964438215.1 uncultured Rhodospirillaceae bacterium | reverse complement strand
TTACCTCCTCCAATTTTCACTCTCAATGTTACTGGTGACAATGATGATGTTGGTAGTGAATGTATTATTGCAATAGAACCTTCAATTGGCACAACGATGGCGCTAATGAGTGTTCAATGGGAAATTACTGACCCTCGCGGAGAAACTGTTGATGTCCCTGGATTTACTACAGTAGATTGCCGTCTTTGGCAAGTTGGCCTTTCGAAAGTCAGGGTCACAGTCACATCACCTGAAGGGCAATCTACCTTGGGTGCTTTCAATCTAGTAAGGCTACCACCTCAAGGTGGAGCACCATCAGAAGTTCTTGAAGCAGCAGGTCCTGCCAACATGTGGCCTGACAGATCACTTGGAGATGAATATGAACCAACGCCATTCATGGGTAATTCTGAGATAACTGCACAAGCAATAGTTGCTGTTATTGGACTTGTTGTTGCCATTTTCCTTGGCATGGTTTGTGGTGTGTTGTGGAATCGGAGAACTACTGAAGACATGCTCACATACGGTGAGGCAACATCAATGGAAATTGAACCGGATTCCGAGGGGTTACCGTCCTATGTTGATCCGACGGGAGTTTATTGGCGCCAACATCCAGAGGGAAATGTTGACTGGTTTGACACGGTTTCGGGTCAATGGGTTTCTTATGAAGGTGAAGATTAACTCTACTTTTTAGATTTCTAGGGGTTCTTAGCTCATAAAATTGTAGAATATTTGAAGTACATAACAGGTCTATGGCTTGGTACTGACCAAGTTGGTCGAGGTGATAGGTTGAGAAGATTAGATATTAGAAGAGATGATGAAGATAGAGCAGTAAGTCCGGTAATAGCGACCATT
>CAYTJO010000205.1:0-1764 GCA_964438215.1 uncultured Rhodospirillaceae bacterium | reverse complement strand
TGCGGGAGTGTTGTATGTATGGGCTAATAATTTGGCTAGTGAAGGTACTGATACTTCTATTGGAACATTGAACACTTACACCACAGAAGATGCTGATGATGAGACAGGACCAGGTGCGGATGACACATTGGTTAAGATGCAACTTACAGGCAAGGATGACCTTGCGTGGGCATTTGTAAAAATCACAGTATCAGTTGGTGACAATGTATACACATGCAGTGTAGTCGCTGGTGATGACTGTGAAATCAGTCAAGCGGCTGGAGATAACGATAATTCTTGGGAACCTGGTGAGTATCTTTTCCTTTCAGAAGGAACTGAAGACATTTGTGATGATGCAGAATGTCTTCTCCAGATATCAGTCACTCACAATGGACGTACAGTTGCTGGTGATGGAGTGAGCGGTCAAGGAGGAAATGTTGGAAATCCAACAGTCTCTGATTCAACTTCTGGTCCAATCTCTCGATCGTTTAGCCCTTTCAACATCACCACATCCGGAGACATTCCTTCAATAGATCCGGTAGACATGGATAATGATGGCGACATGGATCTCCTTGTAGTTGACAAGAACACTGGATTAACTGCTGATGATGAAGTTGCTTGGTTTGAGAATGATGGTAGCGAGAGTTTCACTAAGCATTCCATCTATACTGAGGGTTCTATGAGAACTGCATTCCCTATTGATTTAGATGGGGACGGTGATATGGATGTTATTTCAGGTTCAGGAGATATCAGGTGGCATGAGAATGATGGTAGCGAGAGTTTCACATCTCATTTATTACCTGGATATCATGACATGCCGGGGGTAGATCATCACCGCGCTGATGCTAATGATTTAGAAGCAGGAGATTTGGACGGTGACGGTGATATTGACATCGTTGTAGCTCATCAAGTAGATGTTCTATGGTGGTATGAAAATGATGGTAACCAAGATTTTGAAGGTTCATCTTCCACCATGCTCGCGTGGGGTGGAAATTGTGATTGTTCCGGGTTTGTTAGCGGTAGTTCTTCACCAGAAATTGATGCTCCGGTTTCAGTCAATATCATAGATCTTGATGGTGATGGGGACAATGACATTGTCATGGGTTCTGAATATGACGATCAAGTGGCGTGGTTTGAGAATGGCGGTTCAGGTTCATTCTCAGGACATACAATAACTACCGACGCTGATGGAGTTAGATCAATCAATGCTTTAGATTTTGATCGGGATGGTGATATCGATGTCCTTGTAGCTTCCATGAATAGCAACGAAGTTGTTTGGTTTGAGAATGATGGCAGTGAATCTTTTACTGAGCACCTGATTTCTGATTCTTCAACCCGCCCATTTTCGATTTCTGCAGGTGATTTCGATGGTGACGGTGACACCGACGTTGTCACTGCCAATATTGGACAAAGAAATTGGGATACAAGAGAACAAGAAGGATTCGGGGTTGCATGGTATGAAAATCAAGGTGGTGGCAATTTCATCACTCACAATCTGACTACTAATCTTGAACCACCTCGTGTGGTAGTTGTGACCGATCTAGATGGAGATGGTGACAGGGATGTTATTTCATCTGGTGGCCCATTGGAATGGCACAGGAATAATTGATTAAATTTAGATTAATGGAGTGAAATAAAATGAAAAGAGCAGATATTAGAAGAGATGATGAAGATAGAGCAGTAAGTCCGGTAATAGCGACCATTCTGATGGTTGCAATTACGGTGGTTCTTGCGGGAGTGTTGTATGTATGGGCTAATAATTTGGCTAGTGAAGGTACTGATACT
>CAYTJO010000204.1:2400-2708 GCA_964438215.1 uncultured Rhodospirillaceae bacterium | reverse complement strand
TAATAATGTAGCGATCCAACAAGATAATGGTTGGAATTTGTTGCAACCGGTCGAGCTTATAGATCACAGCAGCTTTTCTGGCCTGTATGCACCATTGCAAAGACCCAAAGATAATTTCGAGACCGTTTGGTCAGGCGTTGTTTTCGTAAATGGGTACCAAAACTTGAAAGGCCCCCTGACTATTTGGCCAGGAACGACTATTAGATTGTCGCCCGAAGCAACAGTCGTTCTTAATGGTCGGTTAACCGCAATAGGTACCCCAGAACTCCCGATTAGATTTATTCCCTTTATCAATGCTCAAGACCCAT
>CAYTJO010000204.1:0-2348 GCA_964438215.1 uncultured Rhodospirillaceae bacterium | reverse complement strand
GGTAGGTTGTAGTTGTTTAAAAAGTAATTTGTTCGAATACTCTGCTATGTTGTCTATTCATGATGTAGATATCGTGTCCATAAAAAACTGTACTTTTCGAGACAACAAAATTGTGGACGACATGGTTCATGGTGTGTACTCTCAAATCCACTTTGATAAAGTGATCTTCAAAAATGCGTTCGCTGACGCATTAGATTTGGATATTTGTGACGCTGAAATTAGAAATAGTCGATTTGACGGCAGTGGCAATGATGGTGTTGACCTTATGACAACACACGCTACGATTATCAAATCAATTTTTCGAAACAATGGAGATAAAGGAATTTCTGTTGGCGAAAATAGCCATATGATTGGGGTCAATAACACGATTGAGCGAAATACTGTAGGCATTCAATCTAAAGATCGTTCCACAACAGTTCTATTTAATCAGACATTGGCAAACAACGTTACTGCCTTGAGTGCAATCAAGAAGAATTGGCGTTACGGAGGTGGAGGAGAAATATTTCTCGCGAAGTCTCGAATTCTAACCGATGGGACGGCTACAGTTAACGACAAACATTCGTTTATTTATTTGTTTGACTCTTATCTTTCAAGTATGCGGCAACCTGGTCTTTTACATGGTGTTTCGGTGGATGATAAGTCTGAATTTGCGGCTTCTGCGAGTCATTCTTTTCCGCCAACCAAGATTGGCAGCACGTACTTGAATGATGCAATCCAAAATATCCCACGAGCGATACGGGCTCAGATAAATAATTCGACACGTGGGATTATTACAAATGACTAGTTAGATAGACAGAATATGAATGCATCCTCCCCTCTTAAGTTTTCCCGGTTTGAGTTCAAGTACATACTATCGAGTACCAAAAGAAATCGCCTTGAGAAAGATTTGCTCTATTTCCTCGAATACGATCCATTTGTAGCCGATCTTGAGAATCATAGGTACTGGGTGCGCAGTTTGTATTACGATGACCTGAACTACACAGCGTTTCACGATAAAATTGATGGACTTCATTCCCGGTCAAAGTTCAGAGTTCGAACCTACTCACCGACACTACAACAAGGTGTACCTATATTTCTAGAGATCAAAGGGAGATACAATAATTTAGTGTTTAAGAACAGAGTACCTATCCATACTGAAGGTGTTAACTGGGCCGAAATTAAAGGAGCTGAACTTTCGGCACTTATCCTGGATAGAACTGAGCAGGGTTTAGTAAGAGACCAATTTCAGTATGGCCTCTATCGAAAACAAATTGCACCAGTCGCTGTGGTTGATTATGAACGTAGACCATACCTAAGTCGGTTTGATCCTAGTTTTCGAATCACATTTGACGAAAGTCTGTCCACAGCTCGGTCAAACAAATTATTCCCAAGTGCTAATCAGCCACACAAGAAAGTAATTGCGGGGTATACGATCATGGAAGTGAAACTCGAAAACCATTTACCATCCTGGTTTCATAGGGTTATTCAAACACATGAACTTCATCGGATTTCAGTATCAAAGATTGTTGCTAGTATGCAGACCCTCGGGTTAGCACATGACGAGCAGTAAGCGGAAATCTACATGGATACAATTCTTATAGACGCGGAAGGAAGTCTTCTAAAATATTCCTTCACAGAAATTGTTGTAAATATGACGGTTGCTCTAATCATCGGGATAATATTGTCTGTCATATATCGGCTTACACATACTGGATTATCATATTCACAATCATTTAGTCAGACAATCGTATTTGTCAGTTTAATTGTAGCTATTGTGATGATGGTAATAGGGGGGAGCCTCGCACGGGCCTTTGCTCTAGTTGGTGCACTCTCGATAATTCGTTTTCGAACCGTCTTAAAAGACACCAAGGATATGGCTTATATTTTTGGTGCATTGGCTTTGGGTATGGCAGCCGGCACGAGTAATTACTTTTTGGCAGGTGCTGGGACAATTGCTGTATCGATGTTAGCTTTTATTCTCCATCGAATTAATTTTGGTGCAATCTACAAAAGTGAATTCATTCTAAGATTTCGTTTCAACCGTCTTGGTGATAGCGCTCTCTATATCAATGCTATTAACACAACGTGTAAACGTTTTGACCTTTTGCATATGGAGCCCTCTGGAGATAATCAAAGTGTCAGTCTCACATATGATGTTGCTTTAAAAGATGATTTGTCTGCTGATGATCTAACTGAGCGAATAGGTGATCTGGATCACGTGTCAGAAGTTGTACTAATTGCGTCTAAGAATGATGTGGATTATTAACTGGCAAGTAATCTAATCGGATGGAACAGGCCTGTAGTTATGTTTCCGATTCAAAATAGAAGTTCTCGTTAATTCAGGACAATTCAAGCAAGTTCTGTGTAAT
>CAYTJO010000203.1:0-2726 GCA_964438215.1 uncultured Rhodospirillaceae bacterium | reverse complement strand
CTTAAATATTTTTTTGTCTACTTTTATTTCAGTATTACGCAAATAAAAAGAAAAATAAATCAAACCAACAGGTTTTTGTAAAGTGCCTCCTGTTGGTCCAGCAATACCTGTTAAAGCAAATGAAAAATCAATATTCTTATATTTTGCTAGTCCTTTTACCATTTGGTAGGCTGTTTGTTTGCTGACCGCTCCATAATTTAATATTATTTTATTAGGTATTCCCAGAAGTTTTATTTTAGACTCATTAGAATAAGTAATAAGTCCTAATTCAAAAACTTTTGAAGCATTAGGAACTGATACAATCTTTGAACATACTAATCCTCCTGTGCAAGACTCCGCTATATTAATACGTATATTTTTTTTAATGCAGATGCTTATCAACTTTTCAACATTAATTAAATTCATAGTATTATAGTAATTAAATATAATATAAATGACGCCTGAAAACCTGCTACTATATCATCCCCAATAATACCTATACTATTTGGATAATTTTTATCTATATAATTAGCAGGATAGATTTTTAAAATATCAAAAAACCTAAAAAGAATAAAACTTAAAAATATGTTTAATATATTCATTTGAAATAAAATTATCGGTATTTGTTGTCCTATAATCTCATCAATTATAATTTCTGATCTATCTTTTTTACCCATTTTTGATTGATAAACATTTATTGCAAAGATTGCTAATATAGTTGCAGACAAGATAAGAATAATATAGATTTGAAGGGATAAGAAGTTTTTTAAGAAAACTCCCAGCACTAAACCTATTAGGGAACCTAGCGTGCCTGGCATATATTTAAAGCAACCTACTTTAAAAAAGGTACATAATAAATTTGAAATAATAAATGTAATCTTATTTGTCATCTTATATATTCTATTGTAGCAATACTATGAACAGCTATTCCTTCGCCACGACCTATGAAGCCCATTTTTTCAGTAGTTGTTGCTTTTATAGACAAGGAATCTATTTCAATATCTAACATATTAGAAATTTTTTTTCTCATTTTTAGAATATATTTTTGCAATTTAGGTTTTTCACAGATTATAGTGTTATCAACGTGAATTATTTCTCCTTTATTTTTTTTTAAAAGCACCAATATTTTATTTAAAAGTTCTAAGGAGCTAACATTTTTATATTTATTATTAGTATCTGGAAAATGTGTTCCTATATCTCCAGCTGAAAGTGTTCCTAAAATTGAATCAATTAATGCATGTACACCCAAATCTCCATCATTAGTAATATTAACCTTAAAACCTGCAGCAGTAAATATTTGTGCATCATCTGTATAGTTTTTAAGAGTACCTTTTTTAATATTATCATAAGCTTTTTTAAGCTTTTGAATAGAAAAGGCTTGAGGTGTTTGGGAAAAGTATAAATCTTTTCTGTCAATATTTTTAATAATTAAATCTTTTTTAACAAGTTTTATACTGTCTGCAACCTTTAATACTGGTATAACTCCTTCAGCATATTTTAGTCCATTAATTATGTTATCAATTATAGAATTAGTAGTAAAAGGTCTAACAGCGTCATGAATTAAAATATTAGTGTAATATTTTTTTTTATAAATAAAGTTAAGAGCATTTAATGAAGATTTTTGCCGACTATTTTCTCCCTGTATAAAAATAATTTTTTTATATTTTTTTTTAATGGGATCTATATATTTCTTATGAATTATATTAAATACTACGTATATAGTATTGATATTACTATTTTTTATAAAAGTTTTAAGGGATAGTTCAAGTATGGTTTGATTTAGGACCTTCTTATATTGTTTGGGAATGGTTCCTCCAAATCTTTCTCCTGTTCCTGATGCTAATATTACTGCTGCTGTTCTATTTTTTTTTTTTTTATTCATGAGATTTTATGATATTTTACTTTATTATGGTAAAAAATACAGCAATTAAAGATTTTATATCGTTTTTGCCTATGCCTGCTTTGGTTATTGATGCCAAGGGTTTTATAGTTCACGCTAATTTAATTTATAAAGAAAAATTTAAATTTAATAGAATCTCAAAATTAAATAAAATTAGGTTACAAACTTTTTTTACTTTTGATATAGAGAATATTCTTAAAAGGTTATTTACTGGAGATAGTTCTGTTTCAACATATGATTATAAATTAAATGATTTAGATGATAATGAAATTATTGTAGATTTACACTTTAATAAAGTTGAAGAAAAATTAGTATTATTAATTATTCAAGAAAAAGATAATTTTAAAACCTATATGACTCAAACAAGCAAAACTCTAAGTGATTTATTTATTAGTGGATTTTCTGATAGCTTAGATAGAAATATTAGTTCTCCTATAACTAATGTTTTAGCTGCTATAGAATTATTAAAAGAGAAAATATCCTTAAATAATGAAATGGATAATAAGATAATTGATTTATTGGAAGCAGAAACTAACAAAATTAAAAATTATATAAATAAAATTCTTAACTTTCATAATGATACTAGCTCCAAGGTAGAACGAATAAATATTCATGAATGCATTATTGAGGCAATAGAAACATTGGATAGAAAATATTTTAATACATACAAAATTTTAAAAGATTTTGATCCTTCTATACCTAAAATTATCTTTAATAGAAGTCATATTATCAAATGCTTTGAAAACTTATTATTTAATGCCTGCGAGAGTAAAAAAAATAACTTTATTACTATTACTACTATATTTTACCATAATATTTCTATTATAAATTTCTTGTTCTACTTGAT
>CAYTJO010000202.1:624-2729 GCA_964438215.1 uncultured Rhodospirillaceae bacterium | reverse complement strand
GAGCGCTTCAATGGCATTGAAGAGGTCAGGAGTTCGAGCCTCCTCAGCTCCACCAAATTAATTATTTTCTTTTAGTTTTTCTGTTCTAAAAAATATGAAAAAAGACCAAGTTGAAAAAGCAGTTATAAGATGCCAAAATGCGTGAGGTTGTAATAATGAATCTGGGTAACACATAATATCAGTAAACCAAGAAGGGTCATTGGGTTGACCTTGAAGCCAAATTGCAAATGCTAGCAAAAAAGATGCCATTCCTAAAAAGAACCAAGGAAAATAATTTCTTTTTATCCTAGGTGGTTGATTAGAAAATATAGCTGGTATCCAAAAAAGAATTACCCACCAATATTCTCTTAAGTCAGTAAATATTTCTATCGGGGTAATGCCAAAAACTGCTGCAACAATAAAGCCAACCAATCCGGAAGTCCATCTAAATCTCGGAGACCAAAATCTGTAAAGACACTCAGAAATAATCCAAAGTCCGATAGATAGTCCAAATAGATCCAGCCCAATCCCTAACCTTCCACCAAAAAACCATCTAGCAATGGCGTAAACAATGACGATTAAAAAATATACTTGCATAAATCTATTTGAGTCCCAGCGCCTCATTTCTTTAATGTTATAAAGCCAAGGAAAAACTATATACATAATCATACTTAGATTATCTGCCCAGCCACCCCATTCAGTATGAGTACCGTGCATAAGCATAGAACCGGGTCCAAGAAAAATTGTCGCTCCTGCGTACAAAATACTAAGTTTATTTAGTCCAATAAAAGTATTTTTAGAGTCTTTATCTTTGCTTAAGATTCTTAGTATCATTAACCCCGAAACCATAAATGCAAGATTACTTAATGCATTTGCTGGCTCCCTAAAAATACTTTTGCTTACTCTCTCGCACCAACCTGAAATCGAACCAATTGGCTCGGGCGCAGTTTCAATATGAAAAAGAATACCTATGTTAGCTAATAATACATAAGCAATTAAGTATAAAATACTTAAGGTTATTGCTATTGGATAAACTTTATTCATAAATAGATTAATTGTTAATAAAGAAGACTAGTTAATCATACTAATTACCCAAATTTAGAGGAAAAAACTAACCTTAAATTAATTAACTAAAAAGGAGTCTAATTATGAATTCAAAAACAACGGGATGGATTTTAACCATTTTTCCAATTTTGGGAATGGCATGTTGGGCGCTGTCTCCAATGTTTGCACTTGGCCCTCCAGGTGAATATGAAGGTGGATACGGAGCTATGGCAGCTGAACTGGGCAAAAGCGCAAATGCAGTAAGCCTATGGATGGCACTTGCTGGTCTAGCTTATGCAATATTAACTGTAGGGCTAATAAGTCTAAAATCAAAATATACAGATGGAAACTACGGTTTTATGGCTGGCATATTAATACTGGTAGGGTTTGCTGGACAAGGCGTAGAAACTGGTTCTTTTTCAGCAGCAGCTCAAGCAGCTTCTAAAGGTGCTGAAATGATTCCAAGTGCCGCTGCATTACTAGTTCTTGCGGCGACTGCTGGAGGCGGTGCAACTGCTATATTTGCTCTTGGATTGGCTTTGCTTGGAGCAGGATTATATATGAAAAAGAGTGTTCACGTTATTAGCTCTGCATCATATATGATAATCGGATTATTTGGAGTTATTGGGTCAATTTTTTTCTATGATGCAGGATTAATGGCTGTCTATTACTTTGGCTTAACTATAACTACAGTCGCAGTAGGAATAGAGCTAATTAGAACTGGCCAAGACTAAATATAAGATTAAATTACCATAACAAGGGTTTATATAAATTAATTTATAGAATATAATCCCTTGTTATGGAATACAGATTACAAAATACTTGTTGCTGTTGTTGTCTAAATGATGACGGGGTGACATTGCGTATCTAAATTCCAATAAAATATAAAGATATAAAACCCCGAAAATTACGGGGTTTTTTTATTTAAGTAAGGAAAATAAATTGAAAAATTCAATAAATAAATTCTTTGAATTTCCAGAAACTATTAATGAAGTTTCTGCTAGATTTGTAGCTGCTGGGGTTTTTTTCTTATCTTTGATTGCACTGGTATTTATTCAGTTGGGATCTAATTTAGGCTTTCT
>CAYTJO010000202.1:0-614 GCA_964438215.1 uncultured Rhodospirillaceae bacterium | reverse complement strand
TTGATATTAATTATTGGTTTTCTAGCTAGGGTTTCATCAGGTCCTAAATGGAGCCCCTTGGCAATATTTGTTACTAAAATATTGGTTCCAAATTTAAAGTTTGATGAAAAAATTGTACCTGGGCCCCCAAAAAGATTTGCTCAAGCAATTGGTCTTGCGGTTTCTCTATTCATATTTATTTTCTTAATATTTGGTATAAAAATACTATCATTAGCATTACTAACAATTCTTATGATATTTGCATTCTTAGAATCTGTATTTGGTTTCTGTTTTGGCTGTAAAATATTCTCAAGTCTTATGAGAGTTGGATTAATTCCTGAAAGAGTATGCGAAAAGTGTGCTAATTTTTCAATTTAATTTGTAAAAATATCTAAAATACTTTCTCCGATACCAGCTTTGGCGCCTTTAAATAATTCTGTGTACCCACACTTTGTGCAAGCTATTGCTTTAAACTTATTAGATTGCATATTTAATATTTTTGTTAGGAGGCCTCCGGTAGTAGAAACAGAGAACTCTTCATAATTATCATTACCGCATTTCATACATTTATACTGAGTCTCATTCATACTTATAATTTTTAAATTACCCCTCAAATAATTACATTTTTTATCTTA
>CAYTJO010000201.1:0-2748 GCA_964438215.1 uncultured Rhodospirillaceae bacterium | reverse complement strand
ATTTCCACTAAAGAAATAATTTAGTAAACTATAAGATTATGGGAAAAAAAAATAAAAAAAATTTTCCAGTTTGGTGGAGCAACGCTTGTGACGATCTTTCAAAAAAAGATAATATCATGAAAGGTTTAGTAAACAAATATGCAGATAGTAAAATAAGTACTATAAAGAACCCATTTTACTCTCTATCTAGATGTATTGTAGGGCAACAAATATCTGTACAAGCTGCAGATGCATATTTATGATGAAAATTGCTTTAAAGAAATAAAACCCAATTTTTTAAAAAGCTTTGGGCTTTCTGAAAGAAAATCTAATTACTTAATAGGTTTGTCTAATTTTATGAGAAATATTAACTCTTACAACTTTTGGAATGATTTAAATGATGAAGATATATATTCAAGACTAATAAAGCTTAAGGGTATAGGGCCTTGGAGCATTAAAATGTTTTTGATGTTTTCTTTAAATAGAAGTGATATTTTTTCTTCAGAAGATTTAGGTTTAATAAAAGCAATAGGAAAAAATTATTATAGTGGTAATATTCCAAAAAAAGAAGAAGCAGAAGCACTTGCTTTAAACTGGGCTCCTTGGAGAACAGCGGCAAGTTGGTTTTTATGGAGAAGCATAGATCCAGATTTAGTAACGTATTAACTTTTTATGATGAAAAAAAAATCTATTTTGTTTTTAGTAACTGAAGATTGGTATTTTATTTCTCATAGACTTGAATTTGCTCTTTATTTAAAAAATAAAGGATATCATGTTCATGTTTGTTGCAAAGATACAGGTAAATTTAAAAGTATTTTAGAAAAGGGAATTGACTGTTATGATTTAAAGGCACGTAGAAAATCATTATCGGCATTTCAATTTATTTCAGAGGTAATTTCTTTTTTTAAATGTTTCCAAAAAGTAAAACCCAATATAATTCATTTAGTTTCTCTTAGGCCTGCTGTAGTAGGATTATTTGCTTCAATATTTTTTAAAAAAGTCAGAATATTTATAACTTTTACGGGACTAGGTTTTATTTTTATTCGTCAAAATTTTGTTGCTAAAACTTTGAGGTTTTTAATACAGTTATTTTTTATAATTTTTTCAAGAATAAAAAGAGCTAAGGCAATAGTGCAAAACAAAGATGATTATAAGTTTTTTTTAAAAAATTTTTTTTTTAGAGAAGACAGCATATCAATCATAAGAGGATCTGGAATAAACCTAAAATATTTTAAAGAAATTAGTGAGTATAGAAATAATAAAATTAATATTTGCTATGTAGGAAGAATATTAGAAGATAAAGGAGTACATTGGCTAGTCAAAGCTTTCAAATTAGCCAGACAAAAAAATAAAAACATCTACTTGCTTTTAGCTGGATCTCTAGATAAAGAAAATCCTACAGCTATTAAAAAAATAGATTTTCATGAAGAACTAAATTTTCAAGGTATCAAATATTTAGGTAATATTAAAGATGTTAGAAAAATATGGAATGAATCTCACGTAGCAGTGCTGTTAAGTAAAAGAGAGGGCTTGCCTATGAGTTTAATGGAAGCAGCAGCAGTAGGTAGACCAATTATTGCTACAGATGTTCCCGGGTGCAGAGAAATTGCAATTAATAAATTTAATGCCATTACACTAAAGCCTGGAGATATAAATAGAGCTAAAGAAGCAATTTTAACGTTGGCTAATGACAAAAGTTTAAGGTTGCAATATGGAAAAAATAGTAGAAAGATTGTAGAAAGTGATATGGAAAATAAAAAAATTTTTAAAAAATATTTAGAAATCTATAATACCTAATCAATCTATGAAAAAAAAAGTCAATCAAAAAATAGAAATTATGGTTATAGGGTTAGGTTATGTAGGCTTACCTCTTGCTTTAGAGCTATCAAAATATTTTCAAGTTAAGGGTTTCGATATCAGTAAAAAAAGAATTAGTGAATTAAATAATGGAATTGATGCAACCAATGAAATTAACAAAAAAAGCAAATTTACTTCAGATAATATAAAGTTTACTTTTAATTACTTAGATTGCTAAAAATGCAATTTTTTTATTATAACTGTTCCAACTCCTGTGAACCGGAAAAATGAACCTGATCTCAAAAACCTCTATGAAGCTTCTAGTTTAGTTGCAAAAATTATTAAAAAAAGAGACATAATAGTTATAGAAAGTACAGTTTTTCCTGGAGTAACTGAGGAAATAATAGCTCCTATTATTGAAAAAAAATCAGGTTTGAAAAGTAGAGCAGACTTTAATATGGGTTACAGTCCAGAAAGAATAAATCCTGGTGATTCTAAATATAAAATTACAAATATTAAAAAAGTAGTTTCTGCAGATAATAAAATAACATTAAGAAAATTAAGCCATATTTATAAAAAAATAATAAAAGCAGGAATTCATGAAGTTTCTAGTATAAAAGTAGCTGAAACATCTAAAGCAATAGAAAATGCTCAAAGGGATATAAATATTGCATTTATTAATGAGGTGGCAATGATATCAAAAGCTATGAATATTAATTCCCATGAAGTTCTGAGAGCAGCAAATACAAAATGGAACTTTTTAAATTTTAAGCCTGGCTTAGTTGGAGGTCATTGTATAGGAGTAGATCCTTTTTATTTAGCAAAGGCAGCAAAGTTAGCTGGCCACAATCCTGAAGTTATTTTAGCAGGAAGAAAGATAAATGATTCTATGCCAAAATTTATTTTTAATAATGCAATTAAACATATTAAAAAAAAATCAAGAATTTTGATATTAGGGCTAACTTTTAAAGA
>CAYTJO010000200.1:0-2751 GCA_964438215.1 uncultured Rhodospirillaceae bacterium | reverse complement strand
ATGTAAATAATTATAAAATTGAAAGTAAAAATGAAGGACTCAAAAAATTTATTAGAAACTGTCCAGCAAACTCTAGCTGTATATTAGTTTCTGTAAAAAGATTTTACGCAGCAGGTGGATGTGACGAATACTTTGTTTCTCCTGACCAAGTTCTTTTTTTAAGATTATTTGTATCAGGAAATGGAGTTTTTTTTAATGAAACTGTAGCAAGAATGCCTATAGATCAATCGTCAAAAAGCTTGTCGTCTCAAATAAGAAGGAGTAGGTATGAGTCTGTATTGGCATTAATTAGATTTTGTGAAGAAAACAGAAATATAAATGAGCAATTAAAAAAGTTAGCCTTTAAAAGAGCACTATCTAGAGCAAACACTTATAATAAGTTTTTAAATAAAACTCTTTTTTCTTCATATTTAATAATGTATTTAATTTCTAAGTTTTATTTTCCTAAAAATTATCTATTATGGATGTATAGATGTTTAAAAGTATTTACTAAAAAAGATATCCATAAACCCAAATATTGGCTTACAGGTTTTGAAAAAAAGTTGACTTCTAAAAGACAGATTGAACAATATAAATATGTGCGGATTTGCAGGATACATTTTAACTGAAAAAAAATGGGAAAACCAAAAAAATATTGCCGCAGATCTTTCAAATATTTCGAAAAAAATTTTTCACAGAGGCCCGGATGACAAGGGTATATTGGCTGATGAAAAAAATAAATTAGGAATAGCTTTCCAAAGACTTAGCATACTTGATTTATCAAAAAATGCTAGGCAACCTATGGTTTCAAATTGTAAAAAATGGATTATTGTTTTTAATGGAGAAATTTATAACTATAGAGAATTAAAAAAAAATCTATCTGAAAAGACTTCAGTTTGGAATACAAATTCAGACACGGAGGTTATTTTAGAATGTATAACTAAGTATGGCTTTTCTAAGGCAATTTCAATGTTAGATGGAATGTTTGCAATTGCTGCATATTGTGTAATAGATAAAAACCTTTGGTTGGCAAGAGATAAATTTGGAGAAAAACCTCTTTACTATTGTAATGATAAAAATAATAATTTTTTTTTTAGTTCTGATATTAAGGCTTTAATGGCTTCTAGGTATTATGATAAAAAAATAGACTATAGTATTTCCAATGATTATATCAGATACGGATATGTTCCTGACCCTCTTTGTATTTTAGAAAAAACATATAAGTTAAGCCCAGGAATGATTCTTAAATTTAATTCTAATAAAAAAATAAAGATAGACGAATATTGGAATACATTTTTAGAATTTGCAAGAATGAGAGAAACGCCTTTTAAAGGAACTTATAAAGATGGTATTGAAGAAGTTAAGTCTAGAATTAGAAAATCTACTCAGTCAAGGTTATTATCAGATGTCCCTGTGGGAGCATTTTTGTCTGGAGGAATTGATAGCTCTAATCTAGTTTTATCATTAAAAAAAAGTGGAATAGACTTAGATACTTTTTCTATAGGTTTTCAAGATGAAGCTAAAAATGAATCTCATTTTGCGAAAGAGGTGTCTTTGCAATTAAATACTAACCATTATGAAAAAATTTTAAATGATAAAGATTGTATAAATATTATACCTGATATAGTTAAGTATTATGATGAACCTTTTTCAGATCCTTCGCAAATACCTACATTTTTACTATCAAAATTTGCTAAAAAAAAAATTAAAGTTGCAATTTCAGGAGACGGAGCTGATGAATTATTTGGAGGATACCCGAGATATAAAAATATTTCGACCCTTTGGAACAAATTGGAGAAAAACCCTATGTTTTTATTAAGAAATATAGAGGGTCTTTCTTATATTTTTAGTTCTAGTAATTTTAAAATATTAAGGTCATTAGGAAAAAAAATAAGAAAAATCAGTCATAATGATATAGAAAGCTTATATAACGATCAGCTTTCAAGATGGCGTCCTGATGAAGGAATCTATAATGCTAATTACATAAGTAGTAGCTATTTTAACAAAGCCTTTAAATTTAAAAAATGTAAAATATCTAATTACAGATATTTAATGTTAAGAGATTTTTTAACTTATTTACCTAGTAATCTTCTTGTAAAGATTGATAGAGCTTCAATGGCAAATAGTTTAGAAGTTAGAAGTCCATATCTAGATCCTAGCTTAGTTAAATTTATTTGGAGTTTGCCTGATGAGTATCTAAATTATAATAATGTAGATAAGTCAATATTACGTGATATATTGGCAGAGAATTTTTCTAAAAATATTTATGCAAGAAAAAAACAAGGATTTGAACCACCTCTAGATCTGTGGTTAAAAGGACCACTTAGAGACTGGGCATATGATGTAATATCAAAAAGCGATGATATTATTAATACTAAGAAATTAAAGTTATTTTTTCACGATTTCTTAAAAGGTGAAAAAAAATTGACTTACAAATTATGGAGCTTAATAATGTTTAAGGCATGGAGAGAGGAAAATGTGGTATAGGTTTAATTTAACTTTTGAGACTAATATTGACTGATACTCTTATAAGAAACTTTGCAATTATTGCTCACATAGATCACGGCAAATCAACTCTTGCTGACAGATTGATAGAACATTGTGAAGGGTTGTCAAAGAGGGAAATGAAAGAACAAATATTAGATTCTATGGACTGAAAATGGCGAAATTTCAGCATGAAAATCACTAAAATGACACCCCTGAGAAAACAAGAATACCAATTTTTATCCCAATAACAACTACTGTATGGCATAAAATGACTTGTATGGTCAT
>CAYTJO010000199.1:0-2784 GCA_964438215.1 uncultured Rhodospirillaceae bacterium | reverse complement strand
CCTATAGTATACATAGGAGGAGGTTTAATAAATTCTGGAGTAAGTGCAGTCAAAGAGTTAAAAAAATTTGGTACTTTATCTAACTTTCCTATTACTTCCACATTAATGGGGCTTGGTGCATTTCCCGCTTCTAACAACTTATTTTTAGGTATGTTAGGAATGCATGGAACTTACGAGGCAAACATGGCTATGCATGATTGTGATTTGATGATAAACATTGGTGCAAGATTTGATGATAGAATAACAGGTAGACTAGATAAATTTTCACCTAGGTCGAAGAAAATTCATATAGATATTGACCCATCATCAATTAATAAAAATGTTCTAGTTGATATAGGTTTAATTGGGGATGCTGGAAAAATTTTGAGTTATGTAAATAAGAAATTAAATTCTCTTAATTTTGTTTCATTAAGTGAAACTAGAAGTAAGTGGTGGAAAACTATTAAAAGTTGGAGAAAAAAAGACTGTTTGAATTTTACTAACTCCAAAGAAGTTATAAAACCACAACATGCCCTTAAGATTCTTAATGATAGAATTAAAAATAAAGATTTTTATATTACTACGGAAGTAGGTCAGCATCAAATGTGGGCAGCCCAATATGTAGGATTTGATAAACCAAATAGATGGATGACTTCAGGAGGGTTGGGAACAATGGGTTATGGTTTTCCTTCTTCCATAGGAGTGCAAATTGCAAACCCTAAATCTTTGGTTGTTTGTATTGCAGGCGAAGCATCATTTTTAATGAATATGCAAGAACTATCTACCCTTAAACAATACAATTTGCCGGTAAAAATCTTTATAATGAATAATAGATACTTAGGTATGGTAAGACAGTGGCAAGAGTTCTTTCATGGAAAAAGGTATTCTGAAAGTTATAGTGATTCATTACCAGATTTTGTAAAATTAGCTGAGAGCTTTGGCATTAAAGGTTTAAGAGTTACCGATCCTGACAAGCTCAATTCAACAATAGATGAAATGATAAGTCACAAAGGACCAGTATTGGCTGATATTTGTGTTGATAAGGCAGAGAATGTTTTTCCTATGATTCCAGCAGGTGCGGCACATAATGAAATGAAGTTAAGTGATAAAGATAAAGTACCTACTTCTACAAAGAAGGGAAAAATGTTAGTATAAATCTATAGGTTAGTTCTATGGCGAGAAAGCAGTATCACCACGGCAACTTAAAGCAGGCTATACTCCAGCAGTCACTTAAGCAATTAAATTTAGTTGGAGCAGAAAAGCTTAGTTTTAGAGCAATCGCAAAAAATTTAGGAGTAGTTTCCTCTGCACCATATAATCATTTTTCTAGTAAGTCAGAACTATTTAATGAGTTAATAAATATAGGTACTAAAATTTTATTACAGAAAATAGATAAAGAAATAATTAAAGATATTCCTCCAGCAGAAAAGTTAGCTTATTCTGCAAAAGCCTATCTTAAATTTTCACTTGAGCAAAAAGAGCTTTTTTTACTAATGTTTAGTAATAATAATTTAGAAATAAAAAACCTTATAAATACTATCTCCTTACAATTTCTTGACATAGTTAAAGAAAAGTTTAAGGATGGAAGAAGAATGAGAATTACAGAGAAAGGAGCTTCTATCACTGCGTGGGCTATGGTTCATGGTTTGGCAAGATTAGTAAGTAATGACAACTTAGAGATCATAGAAAAACAAGCTGGCTTAAACATTGAAGATATTTTTAACCAAATGTCTGCTATATGGGGGAAGGGAGTATCAAATTGATATACGAAAAGGATAGTAATAAAAATGATCATTTAAAAACATATTCCCTGTCAGTTTTGGTAGATAATGAGGCTGGAGCTCTTGCAAGGGTAGTCGGTATGTTTTCAGCAAGGGGATACAATATAGATAGCCTTACTGTGGCTCAAGTAGAGACAGATGAAAATTTATCAAGAATTACTATAACTACATCATCTACAGATAGAGTTATAGACCAAATTAAATCGCAATTAGAAAGGTTAGTTCCTGTACACAAAGTATTAGATCTAGGTATGGCAGGAACATTTGTTTCAAGAGAGCTAATTTTTGCTAAAGTAAAATGCAAGGGAGAAAAAAGAGTTGAAGCATTGAGAACTGCTGATATTTTTAGAGCTAAAGTAGTAGATAGTACAAAAGAGTCCTTTATATTTGAATTAACTGGTTCATCTGATAAACTAGACGCTTTTATAACTTTAATGAAAGATTTAGGATTATTGGAAGTCGCTAGAACGGGAGCTGTAGCGATCAGTAGAGGAAGTACGAAAATAATTTAAGGAGTAACCATGAAAGTTTTTTATGATAAAGATGCAGACTTTAATATTATCAAAAATAAAATAATTACTATTGTAGGGTATGGAAGTCAAGGGCATGCGCATGCCGCAAATTTAAAAGATAGTGGTGTAATAAATGTTAATATAGCTCTTAAAGAAACTTCTTTATCTGTTAATAAAGCAAAGTCTGCAGGTTTTAATGTAATAACAATTGAAGAAGCAGCTAAAAACTCAGACATATTGATGTTAGCAACTCCTGATGAAATTCAAGGAAAGTTATACAGGGAAAATATCCATAGTTTTTTAAAACCTGGAGCTGCTTTAGCATTTGCTCATGGACTAAATATTCATTATGGATTAATAGAGCCTAGAGATGATATTGATGTTTTTATGATTGCACCAAAAGGACCTGGTCATACTGTTAGATCTGAATATGTTAAAGGTGGAGGTGTTCCCTCATTAGTATCAGTATTTCAAAATAAGTCAGGTAATGCTTTTGATGTTGCTCTAGCTTA
>CAYTJO010000198.1:1968-2795 GCA_964438215.1 uncultured Rhodospirillaceae bacterium | reverse complement strand
TCACAATCCTTAAGTAAAGATATTCCTCAAATTAGAGACTTTGAAAGAAGAGTAAGAGAACTAATGATTTCTTACACTAAACTTTCTAAAAATATAAAACTAGAAATTTTTGACCCTATGCCATTTACAGAGCTTGAAGATTTAGCGTCTACCTATGGAATACAAGGACTTCAGCTTAACCAAGAGGGGGAAAAATTTTATTTTGGTGCCGTGTTGACAAATTCTGTAGATGATATGGTTGTAATACCTTTCTTTGAAATAGGAAGAGAGAGATTTTTAGAGTATGATCTTACAAAATCAATTTACAATCTTGCGAATACAGAAAAGCCTATTATAGGACTAGTATCTAGTCTCCCGTTTGCAGGCGGCGTATCAAATACTCCTGATGGACCATCATACCAAAATCCATTTTATCTTTATGAAAATATATCAGAGTTTTATGAAGTCGTTAATTTAACAGAAAATTTTGAAAAAATACCTGATAATATTGACCAACTTCTTGTAATTCATCCAAAAAATTTATCGAACAATGTTCTCTATCTAATAGATCAATTTGTTTTAAAGGGCAAAGGTGCAACTTTTTTTGTAGATCCATTTTCAGAATATGAAAAAACTAATCAGCCTCCAAATGAAGATGAATTAAATATTCCAAAGTCTGACTTGAATAAACTATTTAAAGAGTGGGGTCTAGAAGTTCAGCCAGGAATGGTTGTAGGTGATATAATCAATGGAAGAAAGGTAAGCTTAGGAAATCCTTATAATGAAAAAATACTACATATATATTAATGTTAACATTTCAAAATAAATTATTATATCAATATAATATA
>CAYTJO010000198.1:997-1958 GCA_964438215.1 uncultured Rhodospirillaceae bacterium | reverse complement strand
AGGTGACATAATCAATGGAAGAAAGGTAAGTTTAGGAAACCCTAATAATGAAAAAATACTTACTTATATTTTATGGTTAGCTTTGCAAAATAATTTATTATCTCAAGATGATATTATTACAGCAAATTTAGACTATGTTTTATATAAATCAGCAGGATCAATTAAAAATTTGAATAAAAGTGCTAAAATAGAATTTACTCCCCTAGTTTTTACTTCTTTAAACTCTATGTTGGTTGAAAGGTTTAAGATGCAGTTTAGAGCTGACCCAGAGGCTTTGCTAAAAGAATTTAAATCTGAAAATAAAAAATTTATTTTAACAGCTAGAGTTAATGGTGAATTTAGTTCAGCTTTCAAAGGTGAAGAATTAATTAAACTAGGAATTGATATTAAATATCATATTAAAAAAAGTAGTAATTCGAATATAATTGTTTTCTCTGATACTGACTTGCTATCTGATATAACATGGCTAACTAGACAAGATATGTTTGGTAGAAGTAATATTATACCTACGGCTGATAATGGTCGGCTAGTGATGAACGCCTTAGAGTCAATGAGTGGAGGTGAAAACTTAATAGGTCTTAGAGGAAGAGGAGTTTCTAATAGGCCTTTTTTGGTTGTAGAAAATCTTCAAAAAAATGCTGAGCTTTTATTAAAAGAAAAAGAAGACTCTTTGAAAAGCGAGTTAGAGGAAACAGAAGCAAAGCTTCAGGAATTAAAAGATAGTAATTCTAATCAAGAAAATATATCTTTAGAAAAGACTCAAACAATAGATAATTTTAATAAAAAAATCTTTGCAATACGTAAAGATTTAAGAGAAGTTCAAAGAGAGCTCGGAGAAAATATTAAAAAATTAGAGAGAAATTTGAAACTAATCAATATTTGGTTAATGCCTCTATTAGTGATTATAATATTTTATATTTTTAAATATATTTCTATGAGAAGGTATAAGGCTTTTAGCTCA
>CAYTJO010000198.1:0-987 GCA_964438215.1 uncultured Rhodospirillaceae bacterium | reverse complement strand
ATAAGGTTAAATTATCTAATGAATAAATTGTCTATTTTTAAAATATCGCTAGTTATTTTTATTCTTACTATAGCTATTTTTTTATCTTTTTCCGAAAATTATAGTACTAAAGGAAATACACAAGATGCATTTCCTAATATCATTCAAGACTTTCAGAATGTTAGTAAGATTAGTTTAGAAAGTAAATCAGGTGAATTTTTTCTAATTAGAAATGCTGAAGAGTGGGGATTGCAAGGTTATAATAATTATCCAGCAGATATAAAAAAGATAAATAATTTTTTACTACAACTTTCTAATAGCAGCATTTTAGATATAAAAGAAACTGATAAAAACAATTATTATAAGCTGGGAGTAAGTTACACCCTTAATAATGAACATGAAACTACAAGAATTAAATTTTTTAATAATGATGAGGTTATCTATGATTTTATAATTGGAAAAGATACTAGTAAAAATATAAATTACAATGTTAACTATTTCAGAAATACCAAAGAAAACCTAGTTTTGTTATTTAAGAATGAACTAAATATTTTTAAGGAGGCATTATCTTGGATTGACACAGAAATAATTAAAATAGGTAGATGGAGAATTAAAGAAGTATCAATTAATGATTTAGATTCTAAGAGCTTATTAAAGGTTTATAGAGATGATTATTCATCCCAAACTTTTAAATTTTATAATTTGCCAAAAGAACATGAGCTTATAAATAACTATTCACATAATTCACTAGTCTCTGTTTTTGAAGGAATTAATATAATAGATGTAATTCCTCAGATCCCAAATTCTAATCGTAAGCAGTTAAAAATAAATAAAAGGATACAATTAACTACATTTGATGGGCTGGTTTTATATTTAGAGTTAGTGAAAATAGATAAGGATCAATATGTTAAAATTAACGTAAGTAGCAATGAAAATATTAGACAAGAGCTACCTAAAGATAGTGAAAAAATAATAGGAATTCCAAATATGAAAAGTTTTAAAGAGGTT
>CAYTJO010000197.1:0-2836 GCA_964438215.1 uncultured Rhodospirillaceae bacterium | reverse complement strand
TTGCTTTAAATGGTTGTTCATCTTTTTCTATCACTTTTGTTTCCTTTTTGCTTAATACAGATATTGGAACAAGCTCATCCTTAAATAACCCTTCTTCATTAGCCTTTTTTGCTTTTTGCAAAGAATCTATAGAAAAGTTATCTTGTTCTTCCCTAGTAAATTGATAATGCTCTGCTGTGTCTTCTGCAAAACTTCCCATAAGCTTTCCTTCTTCATAAGCATCCTCCAATCCATCTAAAAACATATGATCTTTTACCATATTATGTCCCATTCTTAAACCTTTCCTAACCTTAGGAAGAATATATGGTGCATTACTCATACTTTCAATTCCGCCAGAGACCACAATATTATTATTTCCTGCTACTATACTGTCATAGCCTATCATAATTGCTTTCATTCCTGATCCGCACATTTTATTAATGGTTGTTGCTCCAACTGTAACAGGTATATCTGCCCCAATACTAACCTGCCTTGCAGGAGCTTGTCCCAAACCTGCAGGTAAGACACATCCCATAATAACCTCATCTATTTCATTAGCCTTTAGTTTGGTTTCTTCTAGGTTTTTTTTTACTACTAAGCTTCCAAGCTCCGTAGCCTTAAATGTTGATAAATCTCCTTGGAAGCTTCCAATAGGGGTTCTCCTTGCACTAACTATAACTATATTATCATCACTCATTTATTATCTCCTGTGTTTTAATTATATTTTTTAAAAACTTCTCTCCCAATCAACATTCTTCTAATTTCATTAGTTCCTGCACCAATATCATATAATTTAGCATCTCTTAACAATCTGCCTGCTGGATAATCATTTATATAACCATTCCCACCTAAACATTGAATAGCTTCCAAAGCCATCCACACAGCTTTCTCAGAAGAATATAAAAGAACTCCTGCTGCATCTTCTCTAGTAATTTTTCCATTATCACAAGCTTTTGCAACCATATAGCTATAAGATTTACAAGCATTCATTGTAGTATACATGTCAGCAATTTTTCCTTGCATAAGTTGGAACGTTCCTATTGGTTTACCGAATTGTTTTCTTTCAGAAATATATGGTATTACAATATCCCAACATGAAGACATTATCCCTAAAGGACCACCACTGAGAACTGCCCTTTCATAATCCAACCCACTTGATAGCTCTTCAGCTCCTTCATTAATTTGACCAAGTACGTGTTCTAGTGTAACTTCGCAGTTGGTAAATACTAGTTCAGCAGTATTAGATCCTCTCATTCCTAACTTATCTAATTTTGAAGAAACTGAAAACCCTTTAGAATTTCGCTCAATTATAAAAGCAGTAATTTTTTCTCTTTTATCATCTGTTTTATAATTAGTTTTAGCATAAACTACAAACACATTAGCATTAGGAGCATTAGTAATCCACATCTTTGAGCCATTCAATATAAACTTGTCATCTGACTGAGTTGCTTTTAGTTTCATGCTAACTACATCTGACCCTGAGCTAGCTTCGCTCATAGCTAAAGCTCCTATATGATCACCGCTAATTAGTTTTGGTAAAAATTTTTCCTTTTGTTTTTTTGACCCATTCAATCTAATCTGATTGACACATAAGTTTGAATGGGCTCCATAAGACAATCCTACAGATGCAGATGCCCTACTTATTTCCTGCATTGCAATTATATGTTCTAAATAACCTAAACCGCTTCCTCCATAATCTTCTTCTACTGTTATTCCTAAAAGTCCCATATCTCCTAATTTTTTCCATAAATGTGAAGGAAAATCATTGTTTTTATCTATATCTACAGCAAGTGGAGAAATCTCTTTATCGCAAAAGACTCTAATACTCTCTTGCAAAGCATCAGTTTCTTCTCCCAGATTAAAATTAAAGTTTTCAGGCAAATTTGGTATCATATAAGAATTATAATAATATTAATTACATTAACAAGTATTTTGCTAGACCTAGAAAAATAACAAATCCTAATATGTCTGTGATAGTTGTTAATATCACTGTAGCCGCTACTGCAGGATCTATTTTAAAATAAGAAAGAATTATTGGTATTGCTGCTCCAAACGTTCCTGCTATAATTAAGTTATACAACATTGCAAAAGCAATAATTAGTCCTAATAAATAATCACCAAACCATATGCCAGTTATTATCCCTATTAAAAATGCAAAAAATAATCCATTGTATAGTCCTACTAAAATCTCTTTTCCGAAAATTCGAAAAGAATTAGAAGAAGTAAGTTCCCTTGTTGCCATTGCTCTTACTGCAACAGTTAATGTTTGAGTTCCTGCATTTCCTCCCATTGAAGCAACTATAGGCATCAATATTGCTAAAGATACAAGCTTTTCAATAGTAGTTTCAAAAATAGCGATAGCTAATGAAGCCATAATAGCTGTAATTAGATTAACACCTAACCAACCAAATCTACTTCTAGCAGTTTTGAAGGCAGCCAAATAAAGGTCCCCTTCTCCAGCAACTCCACCTAATTTAAGAATATCCTCATCTGCCTTATCTCTAATTAAATCAACTACATCATCAATAGTTATCATGCCAACAAGTCTTTCTCTTTGATCTACAACGGGAGCTGAGGATAATTCATATTGATCGAAAAGCAAAGCAATATCTTGCCTTGTATCTCCTCCCCGTATTATCTTAGGATTTGTAGTCATTATATCTGAAATTTTTTCTTCTCTATTCTTTCTCATAGCTATGTATAATGGAACAGTGCCAACTGGTACATGTCTAGAGTCGACTGCAAATAGAGCATAAAACTCAACAGGAACTGCCTTAGACCATAATAAATAGTCAACACCTTGTACAATAGTCCAATTAACAAGTACAGACACAAAATCAATATGCATAATTCTTCC
>CAYTJO010000196.1:0-2839 GCA_964438215.1 uncultured Rhodospirillaceae bacterium | reverse complement strand
AATCTAAACTATTTTATAAACAACTAATGCCTTTTTTAGGTTTAAATATCGTCCATGAGAGTAATAAAAGTATTTATTTTATAGGTAGTAGAACAGGACTTTTAATTCAAGAAATTGAGCACAAAAAATCTACATCTAATTTCTCTCAAAGCAATGTTGGCTTACATCATTTTTGTTTTAGATCTAGAAAAAAGAATGATATTTTTATAGTTGAAAAAAAACTAATCAGTATTAGAACAAATATACTAAGAGGTCCTTGCGAAGGTTCTTGGGCGCCAGGTTATTTTTACATACTATTTGAAGATCCAGAAAAAATAAGATTAGAGGTTAACTATGTTCCTAATAAAGGTGTTTTAGAAAAAAAAACTAAATTTAATCCTTCTGGTGACTATTAATATTTAGTTATTTAAATTTTGACTTAATTATACAAATTTTTTTAAATTAGGTTCAAAATAATTAGGTCCTTTAAGTACTTTACCATTAGCATTATAAATAGGTTTGCCATTTTCATCTAATTTGCTCATGTTAGATTTCTGAACTTCATCAAAACAACCATCTAGGTCAATACCAAACGCATGTCCTGCTCCATATGTAACATAAAGTATATCTGTTAAAGCATCTGCAACTTCAAGCAAATCATTATTTTTAATTGCTTCTTCAAGCTCATTTAATTCTTCTTTGATTAAATCTAACCTTAGCTTCACTACTTTTTTATCTGGAAATTTTGGTTTAGTTAAAACATCCTGTCCAAAATTTTGCATAAAATCTTTAACCTTTAAAAAGTTTGACATTTTCTTACCTCTTTTAGTTTATTTAAATTAAATATTATAAGTTTATTTAAAACTAATAAATATATTAGAAAAATGCTATAATGTTATTATGAAAATTCCACTTTTCTTTTTATTTTTATCCTTATCTTCATTTATATCTGCTAGTCAATAATATTAAAATGTTAGGAGAAAATAGTATTAAAGAAATATCTCTAGAAAGCGAGAAATTAGTTCTTGCAGAAACTGAGTTTAAATGGACTGACTCAGATGCTAATTTTGGCAAAGGTTTCTGTTTAGGAAGTATTAATACTATTTCTGATGAGGTAGAATTGAATTTTTTATGTGAATTTTTAGATTATGAAGGTGAAAAATTTTGGACAAAGATTAATAGAAAATCATCAGAATTATCTGCTGGTATAGGAAAGCAAAAATATATTAAAGTTACAAATAAATAAAATAAACTTTTTATGAAAGAATGTAAATACGTGGTATCTTGGCTTGATAAAACAAGCTTTTTATTAGAACAAAAGTGTGATTTTTAATATTTTTTAATTAATAATATCTTTATTTTTTTTAAAAAAATGATATATTTAGATTATGGTAGGACTTGTTGAAACTCTTTCAAAGAGATCTTGCTTAACAATAGACCAGAATGAGCAGATTTCAAAACTAGCATTTATACTTAAAAAAAACAATATAGGATGTTTAGTAGTAACATCTGAAGACAAGAGTTATCCCGTGGGCATTGTCTCAGAGAGAGATCTAATTAAGTTTTTTAATGAAATAGAAAAAAAAGAAATATATAAAGTTAAGGATATTATGACTCGTGAGATAATATCTTGTGATCTTAAGGCTACCTCAAAAGATTTAATGCAAATCATGACTGATAGCAAGATAAGACATATCCCTATCATAGATAATGGAAAGCTTTTGGGTATAGTTTCTATAGGTGATGTTGTTAACAGAATAATTTTTAACTACCAAGAAGAAACTAAATACCTTAAGGAATACATTGGTAATTAGCTAATAAATATATTAATGTGGAGAAAAATATGGAAATTACTTCTGATCAAACACTAGGAAAAAATATAGAAGTTGGGGTCTCTTTTAAAAATTATAGTAATAATAGAATCTCTAGAGTTTTTTATAAATATTCCACCAGAGTAGTTTGTTATAAGACTACTCTTGAAAAGACAAATTATTTATTTAAAGTAAAGTTAAAAGTGAACTTGGCAAATAAAATACAATTTGAAACCATAGGCAAGGCAAAGCAAGCGAATAAAGCCTTAGATTTAGCAGTTAATAATGTAAGTAAAAGAATTCGCAGATACCTTAGAAGAATAAAGAAACAAAGAATTGGTAGAAATAATAAAAAATTAAGCAAGCCTTTTCTATTAGAAGCAGAAACATAATAAATAAAAATATAGTTTGAAATATTTAAATATTATTTTTAATCTAATAAGAAAATGTTTGAGAATTTTAAATCATCAAAGAAAAATATTAATAATATTAAAATTAACTATCGTATAGGAGGTAACGGCCCTCCTATATTATTACTTCACGGCTATCCGCAAACGCATATTATGTGGAGAAAAGTAGCTAACAAACTTTCAAAATTTTTTACAGTTGTTTGTTCAGATTTAAGAGGTTATGGAGATAGTGGTAAACCAGAATCAGATTTAAATCATTCAAACTATTCCAAAGTTGCAATGGCATCTGATCAACATAAACTGATGCTTAGTTTAGGGTTTAAAAAGTATTTTTTAGTAGGGCATGATAGGGGAGCTAGAGTAGCACATAGAATGTCTCTAAATTATAAAAATATTATAAAAGTTATATTTTTAGATATAATTCCAACTAACAGTGTTTTTGAATTAGCAAATCATGAGTTAGCTAGAAAATATTACCATTGGTTTTTTTTAATACAAAAATTTCCTCTTCCTGAAAAATTAATAGGGTCTAATCCAGAATATTATTTAAAAACTAAATTGAGAATGTGGGGTACTACTAAAAAGTTTATTGAAGCTGCTGCTATGAAAGAATATTTAAGATGTTTTACAAAAAAAACT
>CAYTJO010000195.1:0-2862 GCA_964438215.1 uncultured Rhodospirillaceae bacterium | reverse complement strand
CTTGAAAAAGAATAACATCATATACAGGTGATTTTTTAATAGACAAAATTATATGAATTGAGTCTGCTATTGCTAAAGTTAATACTATTGTAGGAGTAATAGCTGATACAGGAGTAAGCAAAACTCCTATCCACCCTCCGAATGTCATTGCTGCAAGAGCTGATAAAATTACTACTATTAGTGTACAAAAAGTTGCAACTAATGACCTAACTAAAGTTAACATAATTATTAATAATACTAAAAACATCAAGGGCATTAATTTTGCCATATCTTGCATAGAATTTTCTACAAACGCATTATTTAAAAAAACAAAGCCTGAAGGGTGTATAGATACATCAGGATATTTTTCTAAATACTTTTTAACTAAAAATCTTGCTGCATTTGCTACTTCAGGAGTTTCTTCCATTTTTTTTCTAGGTAAATTGACTAACACATTAACACCTGTAGATTTTCCATCTAGACTAATTAGTTTTCCTGCAATAAGAGGGTCATTTAAAGCTATATCTTTAATCTTTAGTATTTCTTGATCTGAATAATCATTAGGATCTTTTTCTACTAAATCCAATACATTTAAATCATCTCCTAAAGCATAAGAATGTTGAAAGTTGGTCAAGGAGTCTACTCTTCTTGAATAAGGAAGTTGCCATGCATCTTTTGTTAGTTCTTGAACTAACTTTAAATAACGAGAATTAAAAATATCACCATTTTTTGGTTTTATTGTAAATATAACGTTATCAGTTTTAGTATAAACTCTTTCTATCTTGTCGAATGCAGCCATCTGTGGGTTTTGGTCAGCAAAAAATATTCTATACTCAGAGCTAAAATCAATCTTTTTCCCACCTATTCCAACAATACCAAGGAATAAAAAACTAATAAGAATGACAATCAAAGGTTTTCTGATAACAAAGTCAGTATATTTTTCAACAGAAAAAACTATTACCTCTCCCCTAACATCCTAACAAGCTATCATTAAATAAGCTAATTATCTAGTAATGCTTAAATAAAAACTATTAAAAATCCTGAGTGCTAATAGCAGTTTTGAAAAAAGACTAACTTGCAAAAGGTCCTTTATCATAACTCAACCTACTGGTATTCTTGAAATAGTCATTATATTACACTATTTCTTGTATAGATATTATCGCTTGATACGATCCCCATATAGATAAACTGAATAACAACAAGAGCACTAAATTTTCAAATATATTATTTTTGAATTTATTACCAATAAGTTTTTTGCTAGAAGTTAAATACCAAAGTGAGCCACAGAGTAGTGGTAAAAAAACTACTGCTGCAGCATTCGCTACTATAGTTAATGTAATAAAACTTGGCATTCCAGGTAAACTCCATATCAGGGGAGAAAATATGCACCAAGATGCTACTAAGTGATAAATCTTAGAGTCTCTAACATTTATTTCTTTAGCCTTATTATATTTTTTGCTTTTTATTACTATATGCGCATCAGTTACCAGATATCCAAAACCTATAGATAATCCCACTAAAGAACTAAATAATGTTGCCAATACACCCATATAAAAAATAGGAACTCCTAACTTTCCTATTGAAATTGTTAAGATATTGGCTAAATCATCTAAATTACTTATTGTAAGACCTTTAGGATAAAGTAGTTCAGCTCCGATAGTCCAAATAGCTAGATTAATAATTACCAACACTACAGTCCCCAAAGCTAAATCATATATTTGTACTTTCCTATATTTAAAATTATTCCAACCTTTTTGTTGTATGAAATAGGGATAGAGCAAATTAGCAATTGAACCTCCAATAGCACCTATTAAAGATATTATCACTAATAATGCAGCAAATGATCCGTTTTTCTGAGGTATATCAAATAGAAAGATACCACTTATAATTTTATTTGGGTTGGGGTTTGACATAATAGAAACAGCAATTAAAGAAGTTGTTAATACAAATAAAAAAATATAAAAAATAAATTCAATCCTTTTATATTTTCCTTTAAAAATTAATATTGCAGAAAAAACAACCCAAATTATTGACCACATAAATGCTGAAAATATCCCAGTTAAATTATAACTAGCCTTTCCCAAACCCTTAATCATATATGAGCAATAAAAGTGTCCAAAAAAAATTGCAATTATTATTATTATATAGGGTAAAAATGGGTGAATTCTTTTAAATCCTGAAAGTATGCTTTCTCTATGTTGGTTACAAAGTTGATACTTTGCTATTGTAGAAACAAATATAAATCTAACAAACAAAGCAATCAATATTGCCCACATAAGAGTATAGCCATAGTTTGCACCAGCAACAGCTGAATCCACTAAATCTCCTGCTCCTAGCCAAGTTAAAGCTACTACTATACCAGGTCCCATAGACTTTATATATTGTACAAAATTTTTTGGAATTTTTGTGTTTGGTGATTTATTTTTCAATTATATTAATTTATTTTGTTAAGAAAATTAAGTGTTCCGTTAAATGGTTTTTTTCCTTTTAAAATAGTTCTCAAATGTATTCTTTTTTCACCTACTGGATAGTCTACATTAACAGAATGTATTAAATTTCTATTATCCCATATTACAATATCTCCAATTTCCCATTTATGATCATATCTATATTTTGCTTTTGTCGTATGGAGATGAATTTCATCAAGTAATTTATCACTTTCTTTTCTACTGTAGCCTAAAACTCTATCAGTTCTATTTGAATTAAAGTAAATTGATTTACTTCCATTATCGTCATGTTCTCTTATAAGTGGGTGAACTACATCTGGAGTTTCATCTATTTCCTCAGGTGTTCTTATTACAGCTCTTGCAGGAGCTCTTACAGTATCATAGCAGAGAACAACACTTAATATGTTTAGGATTTTAATAAGAGGGTGTGCGAGTT
>CAYTJO010000194.1:0-2868 GCA_964438215.1 uncultured Rhodospirillaceae bacterium | reverse complement strand
TGATTTACACATGAATCCTCAAATAAGTTTTGAGGAGGAATATGCTTCCAATAAAGTGGCAAGGTTGTTAGAAGAATTTGGTATTGAGGTTCATAAGAATATTGCAAAAACTGGAGTTGTAGGTGTTTTAAAGAAAGGTAAGAGAAATAAAAGTATTGGTATTAGAGCAGATATGGATGCTTTACCTATAAACGAAGTAAATACATTTTCATATAAATCTAAAATAGAAAATAGAATGCATGATTGTGGTCATGATGTACATACTACTATGTTATTAGGTGCAGCAAAATATTTATCAGAAACTAGAAATTTCAAAGGCAAAGTAGTGTTCATTTTTCAACCAGCTGAAGAAGGTTTTGCAGGAGCAAAAGCGATGATAGATGATGGTTTATTTAAAAAATTTCCTATTGATGAAATATATGGAATGCATAATATGCCTAACCTAAATACTGGAGTCTTAGCAGTTCAAGAAGGTCCCAGATTAGCAGCTGCTGATAATTTTGAAGTTGAAATAGTTGGAAAAGGAGCTCACGGAGCTATGCCTTCAAACTCTATTGACCCAATAGTTTGTGGATCAGCAATAGTACAAAATCTTCAGCATATAGTTTCTAGAAATTCAGACCCCAAAGAAACTTTAGTTATTACAGTAGCCTCTTTTCAGTCTGGAAAAGCAAATAATGTTATACCTAAAACTGCAAAATTAAACGGAACAATCAGATATTACAATGACGAAATTGGATAAATGGCAAAGAAAAGATTTTATGATGTTATACACAATACTAGTGCAGCTTTTGGAGCTAAATCAGTTATAACTTTCAAAAAAGGATATCCTGCAACTGTGAACCACAAAAAACAAAGTGTGTTTGCATTTAATGTAGCCCAAAAAGTCAATGGAAAAAACTCATCTAATATACAAAATCCAATGATGGGATCTGAAGATTTTTCTTACTTTCTTAAAGAAGTTCCAGGAGCATTTGCTTGGATAGGAAATGGAAACTCAGCATCACTCCATAACCCAAATTATGATTTTGATGATAATATTCTTTGTACAGGAGCTAGTTTTTTGGCAACACTAGCTGAAGATTATCTAAATTCATAAATTTAATCATTATTTAAACAAATAATTAGTTAAGAAAAATAATTTAAAATGTTATCTTTAATCATGAGATTAATATTTTTATGTATTCTTCTAATTGTATTGGTTATTAGGAATTTAATATCCTCACCTCTCGTTAGCACGGATTGGTTATCTATAAATTTATGCAAAGATTCAATAAAAGTTATAGAAGTAGGAAAGTCTCTCCACTCTTATGAAGTTGAGCATATCAGTTGTGCAACTTATACTAACTTTTATACTGACAAGTGGAGAGTAAAAAAAAATTATACTCCATTTTTACTTCCTGAGACTTATCAATTGAAAACCTTAATAGAAAGTTTTGGTATTAGAGAAACTGATAGTTTGGTTTTATATCCAAAAAAAAATTATAAATATGCCATGGCAGAAGTAACCTCCATATACTTTACTTTTAAATATTTAGGACATAAAAATATATATATTTTAAATGGAGGTTTTTATGATTTTAAAAAAAAATATCCTTTGAAAGTAGATGAAGGATTAATACCTATTGCAAAAAAAAGTAATTATAAATTTAATATTGATAAAAGCATTCTAGCAAATTATGAAGATGTGAAAGAAAATATTAAACTAAACAGAGTAGTAGTAGACTCTAGAGAAAATGACTTTTTTTATGGTATAAATAAATTAGATGGATTTCCAAGCTATGGAACAATTAAAGGATCAAACAATATCCCTTCTATGTGGAATTTGCAAGGAAGGAAATTACAATTCAACGAAAATTCTGTTCTTAAAAAAATTTATAAAATAAAAAATATTAATGGAGCAAAAGATTATCCCATATTTTTTTGCTATGCAGGACTAGAAAGCTCACTAAACTGGTTTGTATCAAGTGAAATTTTAAAACATAAAAAATCAAGACTATATGAGCCATCACTTTATGATTGGGTAAATAGAAAGCAAGAGCTCTTCATTAATTAGCAATCTAAATTATGGTAAAAAAACTTTAAATTATAGTAAAAAAACTTCTAGACATCACAGCTTATATCTTTATTATATTTTTTTTAGTGCCTAGGTAGCTCAGTTGGTAGAGCATGCGACTGAAAATCGCAGTGTCGGTGGTTCAATCCCACCCCTGGGCACCTTCTTTTAAACTAGCACCCAATGCAATCTTGCAATGAAAGTTAGGCTGCATTTTAGAAGCAACTAATGTGAACTAATAGTTATTTATTTTTATTTTTATTTTTAAGATTATTGGAAAGCCATTGACTAAGAAGACCTAAACTAAAACCTATAACTATAGCTGCAGTCAAAACAATTACTATGTGTAAAAAAGTAGAAATATTATTGTTCCTTTCTTTTTTTCCACTTAATTTTCCAAAATATAATTGGTAAAAATGTAGCAATTAAAAAAGAAAAAAATAATAAAGACTGAGACATAAAAATTGGTACATAGTCAGTTGGAAAAATAATTCCTATCATTATAGATTTACTAAAGTCTGGACTTGGAAAAAAAAGCAGTCCTCCTAGCAAACCTGCTAGTATTGAAATGAAAATATTTTTCTCATCATTAGATTTTTTATAAAAACTTAAAAAAATACTAGCAACTGCTGCACAACAAAATAAGTCTGCAAGAAGAAATAGATATAAAACACTCAATCCTTTTGATGCAACAAAAAACGTAATTATAGACAAAAATATTATTATTATTTTAGATAGTTTTAAAAAGTCTCCTCTGTAATTAATCACCTTTTTACCATCCACAACAATAAGACTAGAAATTGCATTTATTA
>CAYTJO010000193.1:0-2879 GCA_964438215.1 uncultured Rhodospirillaceae bacterium | reverse complement strand
CCAATTAATAAATTACCAAATTGTGCTCTGTTAGCTACAATACCTCCTACTGAAGTACCACCAAATCCTGATCCGTGATATCCCCTAGACCTTCCAATTAATTTTTTTTTTGCCCCCATTCCTTTAGAACTGAAATATGCCAATGCTATTTTAAGCGCCGTATCTACTGCCTCAGAACCTGAGTTAGTAAAAAAAACACTATCTAGATTTTTGGGTAAAATGGAAGTTAACTTTTCTGCAAACTCAAAGGATAGTTTATGCCCCATTTGAAAAGATAACCCATAGTCCATTTTTCCAACTTGTTGCTGAACTGCTTTAACTATTTTTTCTCTGCAGTGGCCTGCATTTACACACCAAAGACCTGCTACGGCATCAAGTATTTTTTCACCTTTTTGAGTTTGATAATACATTCCACTTGCACTCTCTAGCAACTTAGGTTTTTTTTTAAACCACTCATTATCAGTGTAAGGCATCCAATAAGAATTTTTTTCTTTTCTTGATAGTTTCATCATGTATTATTTATCTATAACTGGTTTAAATATGAACATAACTAAATCAATCCTTAAAAACAAATTTCTAGAAATTATCGCAGATGATAAAACTATTGTAAACAATCAAACACTCAAAAAATTAGTAAAAAAAAACTCTTATGTTCTTTCTCAATTTAATATAAAAAAAAACGATAACGTTGCAATAATCTTAAATAATAGTGTAGACTTCGTTGTAAGCTTTCTAAGCACAATTAATATATGTATTTCTGCGCCTCTGAACCCAAGCTATACTGAGGGAGAATTTGATTTCTATTTTGAAGATTTGAAGCCGAAAGCCATTATTAGCAATTTTCAAGAAAATCATCCCGCAATTATATGCGCAAAAAAATCTAATATTAAAATAATTGGTATTAATAATAATATTTTTCAAAAACCCTTAAAAAAAATTAAAAAAAAGTTTACTTCTTCTACTTATAATGACAATGCTTTAGTTTTGCATACTTCTGGAACAACCTCCAAACCAAAGATGGTTCCTCTTTCTCATGAAAATATAATTAATAGCGCCAAAAATATAGGTAAAACCTTAAAGTTATCTAAACGAGATAAAAATATTATATTAATGCCGTCTTTTCATATCCATGGAATAGTAGCTTCAATTTTAGCACCTCTTCTAGCTGGAGGGAAAATAGTAGTTTTACCTAAATTTAATGCTTTAAGTTTTTTTAAATCTTTAGATGAGCATTCGCCTACCTGGTTTACAGGAGTACCAACTATGTTACAATCTATACTTGATAGAGCATCAAGAAACTCTAATATTATTTCTGCAAGTAATTTAAAGTTTATAAGGTCTTCATCATCTTCCTTGCCTACCTCAGCTCTAAAAGAACTAGAAAAGACATTTAAAGTTCCAGTAATTGAAAGTTATGGTATGACTGAAGCATCTCATCAAATGACTTCAAACCTCCTCCCTCCTGCAAACAGAAAAATTGGAAGTGTAGGAGTTCCTTCAGGAATAAAGTTAAAAATAGTTGATAATAGTTTTAAAAAAATGAAAGAAAATGAAGTTGGAGAAATTTTAATTAAAGGAAAAAGTATATTTAAAAAATATATTGCAAGCAAAGAAATAAACTCTAATTCTTTTATTAAAGGTTGGTTCCGTACTGGTGATTTGGGGAATTTAGATAAAGATGGTTATTTATATATTTCTGGGAGAATAAAAGAAATAATTAATAGAGGTGGAGAAAAAATTAGCCCAAAGGAAGTTGATGAAGTATTTATGAGTTTTAAAAAAGTAAATATAGCAGTTTCCTTTGCTATAAAACATCCTAAATTAGGAGAAGACATAGGACTAGCAGTTGTATTAAATAATAATATGGAATGCACTTCTAACGAGTTAAAATCTTTTGCACAGAATAAGCTAGCACAATACAAAATACCAAAACAAATTCTTTTTTTAAAAGAAATCCCTTTAGGCACTACGGGGAAAATACAAAGAATAGGGCTAGCAAAAAAATTAGGAATTGAAACGTGAGAGTATGCATATATGGTGCTGGTGCAATTGGAGGCATGCTTGGTTTTCTTTTAAAAAAAAAAGGAGTCGATGTCACTTTAATTGCAAGAAGGGAACATTATGAAGTAATTAAAAAAAATGGCTTAACTTTTATTAGCAGTGAGTATGATTTAGAAGAGTCTCAAAAATTTAAAATTCACAATAATATAGATAATTTAGGAAAATTTGATTTAGTAATAAATAGCCTTAAAGCACATTCTGCAAATCAAACTGCCAAAATAGTATCTTCTATTTTAAATGAGAACTCCGTAATGCTTCCAACCTTAAATGGTATTCCTTGGTGGTTTTTTTATAAATTTGGTGGCAAGTTTAATAATTATCAGTTAGAATCTGTAGATCCTGAACAAAACCTTTGGAATAGTGTTAATCCTAAAAAAGTCTTAGGATGTGTTGTTTATCCGGCTGCTATAATAGAAAAGCCAGGCGTTATTAGGCATATAGAAGGAAATAGGTTTATAATAGGAGAGCCTGATAATAGTAAATCTGAAAGAGCTATTGCTATATCAGAATTATTTACTAAAGCAGGATTAAAAGCTCCAATTAGCAAAGATATTAGAAGTGACATTTGGCTAAAGCTTATTGGAAATAGTTCCTTTAATCCTTTATCAGTTATTACACAAAATACATTGAAAGAAATTTGCGAAAATGAAGATAGCAGAGTTATTATAGAAAATATGATGAATGAAACAATATTGATTGGTAAAGAATTAAATATACAAATGAAGTTAACAATTGAAATAAGAATTGAAGGTGCAAAAAATGTTGGTGGTAATTAGGCATAAACCATTCAAGACATTGAAAATTAACGTACTAAGGAA
>CAYTJO010000192.1:734-2944 GCA_964438215.1 uncultured Rhodospirillaceae bacterium | reverse complement strand
CCAAACATCATTTTTAAGGCCCACTCTAAAAGTTAATGGCATAGGAAAATATTGGGTTTCCTTTTGATTGTCTTCTCCACTATCTTCATCAACAATATCTAAACCGTCTCCAATGTAACGACCTTCAGGGCCAAAACTGCTGATACACATACCCAACACCATTCCATAAATTCCGGTGTCAAAATTTGACCCTATATCAAAACCTATTGATGACATAGATAAATCTGCAGAAGTTGTAGTCTCTCTTAAAAATTTAATATTACCGCCAAGTTTTAAACGATCAGTCATTTGCTTTGCATATGCCACTCTTAATGCAAGACCCGTAAACTTAAAAGTTTGTCCTGTTAATCCATCTTCATCAGATTCAGCCATGCTTCCAGAATCTAAATAATATAAATGGACTCCAACAAAATCAGATGGAGATACTTTTGTCCCGTATGCAATTGTATTATGGGATATCCCGGCCAAATAACTTGCTTTAGAAACAAATATTTGAGATTTCTCAACAAAACCTAAGGATGCAGGATTATAGGGAATAGCAGATATATTATTACCTGACGCAACTTGAGAACCTGCCATACCTACGGCACGAGTGCCTGTTTCAACCTCAGCCCAACGAAAAATTGAGGTCCCCACTTTCCCCCCAGAAAAAACAAAACTACATAAAGTTATAATTAATAATATTTTTTTTATCATCATAATAAATGTCCTTATCTATCTTATGATTACAAACTTACCTACATAAGGTTCGTTATTTGTATTAGTTAAATCTTCAATTGTAAATAAATATAATCCTGGAGCAACTTCCTGATTATTTTGATTACGTAAATTCCAATATTCAAACCCTGAAGAAGGACTTGAATGATTAAATTGAGTTACCAGCTCTCCTGTTACTGTAAAAATTTTAATTCTACAGTCTTCTGGAAGCCCTGTAAACATTATTCTTAAAGAATATTCATCTGTTTCAAATCGAGAGTGAACAATAAACGGATTAGGAATAACGTTTACTTTTGACCAATTTGTTTGTGGAATATACCCCGGTATAATTTTCACAAAATTATCATCATATGTTGTTGTTCCTTTTGAATTTTCAAGATATTGGAAAGAATTAATTTCTCCCCAACCATCAGGATCAGGAACTGAAACAGTATCTGCAACCCATTCTCCACTATCATCTTGATTGATATTAATTATATCTGACATTACTCCTGTATCATAGGCTGTGATAGAATACGTATATTCAAAACCATCCGTCACATTGTTATCAATAAAAGTATATTGATATGTTCCATCTTCATCTTGATAAAAATCACAAGCCCAATCATATCCATCATTTTCACAATCAGCTTTTGTTGATAAGCTAGGATTAGAACAATTGCATGGAACTATTGAAATCCAATCAAACCCTTCTTCCTCACAAGCTTCTTTTGTGCAAAATTCGGAAGCAGAGCAATGCCCCCATCCTGAATTGCAACCAAGATTAAACCATGGAGCCTTAGGGTCAGCCCCACTAACCTGTATTCCTCTTTTTATATTATCTTCATCCTTGCAAGTATATTCTTCTCCTTCATTCCAAACACCATCATTATTACTATCTGAAAAATGTAAAAATTGCCCGGTTTCCCATGTACCACCATTAGATGTGCAAGCTTCTTCAGTTATAGATTCTAAATCAGAACAAAAACCAGAAATTTCACAAATATCTTTATCCTCAATATTTTCCTGTAAAATTCCATTCACATAGCAATGTTCTTTAAAACCAAGAACACAAAATGCTTCATCTTGAGCAGCTGAAAGATCAAATTGTTCATAGGGTTGCCAACCTACAAAAACATTATCACCATCATAAATTTTTTGAACAGAATTCCCCCAAGTTACACCCCCATCTGTACTTTTATATATTTTATATCCTTCAAAATCACTATAATTTGTTATAACATCTTTTGATACTTCTGCTGCATCTGTCCAATGAAGCTTAACTTGATTATGATCAGCTGTAACTGAAACTTTTGGTTTTCTAGGAGCAGTATAACCTTGGTAATGAGCATTATACATAATTTGAGCAAATTCAGCATTTTTTAATAAATCAGATCTATCTTCTCCAAAAATAATACAAAAAGAAAAATCAACTTCTTCTCCAACCTTCAAATCAAAAGGAGCGCAACTCATCATCAATACACAATCTAAACCAGCGGGATCTTGGTTAAAAA
>CAYTJO010000192.1:0-724 GCA_964438215.1 uncultured Rhodospirillaceae bacterium | reverse complement strand
TAGCCATAGATTTTCCAGGATCACCAGCACAACAATTATTGTTTCCTTCTCTTGATACAACCCCAGGCCTATTATACCAATCAAACCAATGCCAATCAGTCATTTTTAATTTTTGTTTAGGAAAAATATCAGTAATACCATCATTATTTAAATCAACAGGGTCTGTTGCATATGGAGAATCTAATAACTGAGTTGCCACAATACCAAGACCACCTGAATTTCCTCCTTGACTACCATAGCCAAAACCCTCAACGCCGCCACTTTCACCATCAAAATCATAAATCATAGCCATACTAATTCTTAATTCTTCTCCATCAATTACAGGGCAACCGTCTGTAAATGGAGCCCATTCTTCCGAATTAACTATATCAGGATTCTTGCAATCATAATATTCCATATAATCATCCGCATTGGTATGTAAAGCTGAATTATATCCTTCTAAATTTCCCATGAGGACATCAGCGTCCATATAAAAACCTAAAGCAACTTTCTCATAATTAAAACCTGCACCCCCATTTAATTTTGTTCCATCAGGCATAATTAAGCCTTCTCCACTTATAATCTGATCATTACCATCTCTTAGAAGTTCCTCTTCTCCATCAGCATTACGTTTAAACGCATAATCATAATCGCCACTTTCATTTCTAACTTTAACAGTTACAAACATAATATCTTCTGCATAGGAAACACCATAGGAATGAGCCATTGACATAACGGTAACACC
>CAYTJO010000191.1:0-2952 GCA_964438215.1 uncultured Rhodospirillaceae bacterium | reverse complement strand
AACCAATACTTATCTGTTATACCTATCCAACCTCCAGTACTTTGCTTAGATTCTGTTTTTTCAAGTAAATCATCATAATCTAATTCTAAGAGTGTATCTTTTAGGACTCCAATCGGTCCTTCATGCAGAATATAAAACCCAGATGTTTCAGGGGTTCCAGTTCTTCGTATTCTAGCATACTGTTGCAGTGTTTGGGTTTTAGAAGTTTGATTACTAACTATATCTTCAATAGTAAATAAAAAGTTTTTATCTATACTAATTTTTCTAGTAAAAATTAGATTATCGGGCGAAACCCATTCAAGTGTGATAGGATTGGAAGGAGAAAGTTCTTTTCCTTTTACTATTTTCCAAACAGCTTCATGCCTTGGCACGTCTATATTACTTTGAGGTGCTGCCCAGCCAAATTCAGCAAAATAAGGGTTTACTGTGTTCTTTGGTGACATTAGAGTTACTAATGGTGAGTCATTAGATATATTTTCCTTATAATCTCTCAAGATAATATCGTCAACCCTAGATCCTTTGAGAGAGATAGACCCTTTTAGTCTAGATGAAGAAGATAAAAATATCCTATTATCTTCTTTTAAAACTTCATCTCTAGTTTTAGGGAGAAAGTCTTCACCGGATATGTCTTCTGAAATATTGTTTTTATTTTTATTTTCTATATCTCTAGGTTTTTCTCCTGGAAAAAAATATTGAAAAATTAATAATATTAATAAAGAGGCAACTATTGCTAATAATAAGTTTTTTTGTTCATTCATTTTACTTTTCTATTTTTTTTAATAATACTTTTAATTCTTCATGCAAACTATCAAATCTTTCTGATAATATTCCTTTTTTTGCTACTATTACATAATCTTTGACTGATACATAAGTTTTTGAAAAAACTTTTTGAACCAAAGATCTAATTCTTCGTTTTACAAAATTTCTATTAACAGAGTTTCCAAGTTTTTTACTAGCCGTAATTCCAACCCTTAAATAACTAGTCTTTGAATTTAAATATTGTAAATTAAAGTTCTTACTGCTTATTTTTTTTCCATTGGTAAATACTGAATAATAGTCTTTGCTTTTTTTTATTTTTACGGCATTCATTATGCAGAAAGTCTTTGTCTTCCTTTAGCCCTTCTATTAGATAATATTATTCTTCCAGATTTAGTTGCCATTCTAGCCCTAAACCCATGTCTTCTTTTTCTTACTAATTTACTTGGCTGAAAAGTTCTTTTCACTTAGTTCTCCTTTTTCTGAAAATAAATATTAATTTATAAAATAAAAGATGGGTCTTTGCGCAGCATCCTCCTGATCAAAGCTCTAAAGGCTAACTTGTAGCTTGCTGCATCCTTAAGGTCCCTTGCATGGCTTTCTGCAATCTCATCAGGTACAAATTCATAGTTTTCATTACATGCTCTAGCCATTAGCTGAACTTTACAAGCACTTTCTAAAGTGTATAACTTCATGAATGCTTCAGCAATTGTTTCACCAGTTGTTAGAAGCCCATGGTTTTTTAATACCATAATACTTTTTTGTCCCAAATCATCAGCTATACGTTTACATTCATCTTGTCTAAGAGTTACTCCTTCAAAGTCATGGTAAGCTACTTTTTTATGAAAAGCAGAACCACTGAAATCTATATTTATTAACCCTTTTTTAAGTGCAGCCATGGCCATCCCAGCATTAGTATGTGTGTGCATTACACAATGAGCATCCAATTTTGACCCATGGACAGCAGAATGAATAATAAATCCTGCAGGATTAACATTCCAATCTGATTCTTCTACTTTTTCTCCTTCAAGATTAATTTTGACCAAGTTAGATGCATTAATCTCATCATACATTAAGCCATAAGGATTAATCAGAAAGTGTTTTTCAGAGCCAGGAACCCTTGCTGTTAAGTGTCCAAATATTAAAAATGACCAACCTAATTCTTCAACTAACCTATAGGAAGCTGCTAATTGGATTCTTAAATCTTTCTCTGTAAGATCCTTATAATCCTTCATACAAGCCATCTCTATTTCTAAATGGTTCGCTTCGACTTTTTTTTCATGATTTGACATTTTATACCTACTAAATAAAAATAGATTAATACATTCGAAACATTTTGTAAAAAGAATTATATATAAATTATTAACTTTAGGAAGATAAAATATGCATGAATTATTTAGTTTGAAAAATAAAGCAATAGTAATAACAGGGTCTTCGAGAGGTATAGGGAAAAGTATGGCCAAACGATTTGCAGAGTTTGGTGCAAAATTAATTATATCTTCCAGAAAAATAGACTCTTGTTTAGAAGTTGAGAAAGAAATTAAAAATGAAGGCGGAATTGCTTACTCGAAAGAGTGCAATATTTCTAAGAAAAATCATTGTGAAGATTTAATTGACTTTTGCATAGAGAAATATGGAACCATAGATGTTTTAGTATGTAATGCTGCTAGTAACCCATATTATGGTGATTTAGAAAAAATACCAGACGAACTTTTTGATAAAATTATGAATAATAATGTTAAATCTAACTTGTGGCTTTGTAAAAAATCTATACCTTTTTTTAAACAAAACAATGGAGGATCAATAATTGTTGTATCTTCTATTGCTGGCTTACAAGGAGTAAAAAACCTGGGAGCTTATTCTATTTCAAAAACAGCAGATATAGGCCTTATAAGAAGTTTAGCCGTTGAGCTTGGAAAATATAAAATAAATGTAAATGGTGTTTGTCCAGGCATTATAAAAACTGATTTTGCTAGAGAGTTATGGGAAAATCCAAAAATTTTAAAAGAAGTTGAACAACTTGCCCCATTAGGTAGAATAGGTGTAACAGACGAAGTTACAGGAGCAGCGATATTATTAGCTTCTAAGGCAGGTTCTTTTATAACAGGACAAGTGATTACTATGGATGGGGGAGTTACAATTGCTGGGAGAGGGTAGTCAAAAAAAAACATTTTTTTTCCTTTTAAGTATTATTTT
>CAYTJO010000190.1:0-2954 GCA_964438215.1 uncultured Rhodospirillaceae bacterium | reverse complement strand
ATAGGAGAAGGATGCTCCCCTCCCCTTGCATTTCTGATAGTAGCTACGTGATCTATATTTACACCAAGTTTCATATCACTTTTTTCTTAATAATTTTTTTTTATATGAATGAATAATACTTTCAAATACAAAGTAAGATAAAAACCAAGAAACAAATATCATAGGAATAGAACCTAAAGCCATAGTAGGAATAAATTTTAAAGAATTAAAATTATTCTTAATTAAAGTATAATCTGTAGTTAAGAAAATATTTTTAACCAATATAAATAACACAAACATTTCATCTTTCAGGCTAGGCAACAAATACCGTGCATTCAAATTACTAGAATCTAATATAAATAATTTTCCAATTTCATAACTTAGGTACCAAATAAAAGGAAAAGTCCAAGGATTTCCAAATAAAGTTCCTATTAATGCTGCAGCCATTGATCCTCTTAAAACCCAAGCAAAAGTTATTGCCAATAGTGCGTGTAGCCCCAAAAAAGGTGTGAAAGAAATTGCTATTCCACAAGCTAAACCTATAGCTATTTCATGAGATGATCCTTTCATGCGTTTGAGATTTAAGAAAATATATTTTTTAGTCCTAGTGAAACTAAATAATATTTTTACATTATTTCTAATAAATAAAAATATAGTAGTTTTATTTCTTCTTCCAAAGGGCATAATTTAAACCTACTTTAAAAATCTACTTCCTGGTTTGTTAATCGGTATCTTTTTTAAGGAATCAGGTAAATTGTTATAATTATATAAAGGTGCTTTCAAATTTACTAAAGAATATCTTGGTATTTTAAAATTAGTACGTTTTATACTTCTGTTAATAATAGAAACAACTCCCAAAACTTTAGCTTCATATTTTTCAATTACTAATATACATTCTTCAGACGATTTTCCTGTAGTAATAACATCTTCAACTACTAAAACTCTGGCTTTACTTTCTATACTAAACCCCCTTCTAAAAACTAGCTCAGAGTTTACTCTCTCTAAAAAGATTGATCTCTTTCCTAATATTTCTCCTACTTTATTACCAATTATCACTCCACCCATCGCAGGAGAAACTACTACATCAATGTCTTGTATATTTATTTTATTTGTAATAAGATTTACTAATTCTTCTGCAATTAATTTAAGATATTCTGGGTAACTTAAAACAATTGCAGACTGCAAATAGACAGAACTATGTAATCCGGATGACAAAACGAAATGACCTTCTTGTAAAGCCTCAGTTTCTTTATAAATATTTAATATTCTATTAATTCTAAACCCTTTCTATTTTATATATAGCATCTTCTAATTTTAGCGATACCAATAAATCATTAAAATGATTTGAGTCAGTAACTTGAACATCTACCTCCATATAAAAAAAATCCTCTTCTCTTTTATTAATTTTTATATCTACTATATTAGAATTTAGTTTTGAAATACAATTTGTTATTTTATTAATTGTCCCTACCTAATATTGCACAGTTAATCTAATTCTAGCAGTTTGCAAATACTCTTCAGATTGAGTATCCCAAGTTAACTCATACCATAATTCAGGAAAATTTGTAAATCTCTCCAACACTGAACAATTTATTAAATGAACACTGATTCCTTTTTTTTCTGTTAATATTCCAACTATATTTTCTCCTGGAAGAGGATTACAACAATCAGCAAAATTTACAGCCTGTCCTTTAGTAAGACCAACTATTGGCAATCTATTTTTAACTTTTTTTACTCTCATCCTATTTTTTAATGATTTAGGTTTAAATGTTTCCAAAATTAAATTGGAATTAATCTCACCTCTCCCAAGAGCTATGTAGAAAGACTTATACGCATCATAATTAAAAATACTAATTAACATGGATAAAGTTTTTTTTGTAGCTTTTTTATTAACATCAAGTAAAATTTTTTTTAAGATTTCTTTCCCAAGATTTTCAAACTCATCTTGTTCATGATCTCTTAAAGATTTTCTTATTTGACTTCTAGCTTTGCCAGTGATACAGAAACTCAACCAATTTGGTTGTGGTTTTTGTCCTTTAGAAATAAGAACTTCTATCTGATCCCCGTTTGAAACTATTTCATTAATAGGAGATAAATTACCGTTTATTTTGACTCCAATTGTCTTAGCACCTAAAGTAGAATGTATGGCATAGGCAAAGTCTAATGCAGATGATCCTTTAACCATTGAAACAACATCTCCTTTTGGAGTAAAACAGAATACATTATCAGAATACATATCAATTCTAGAATATTCGATCAACTCCCTAGGGCCTCCTGCAGCTTTGATAATTTCTATAACATCTTGAAACCATTTGTTGCTTTCTTTGATTTCCTTTTTTGAATATTTATTGCCCATATTCTTATAAATCCAGTGAGATGCCACTCCATAATCTGCTATCTTATGCATTTCCATAGACCTAATCTGTAATTCCATTTGTATTCCTTCTGGTCCTATTACAGTAGTATGAACAGATGAATATCCATTTGGTTTAGGGGTTGAAATAAAATCTTTAAAGCGCTCTGGTACCATAGACCATTTCATATGAATTTTACCCGGCACTTTATAACTATCCTCTTTTGTCTTAGCAATTATTCTAAAAGCATAAATATCAGAAACTTTTTCTAGCGCTATTGACTTACTTTGCATTTTTTTCCAAGTAGAATAAATTTTTTTTTGCCGGCCACTAACTTCAATATTTTTAAATTCAGTTGACAATATTTTTTTTATATTTTCTATGGTATCTTTAACAAAATTTTTATTTTTGTCGTTTAAGTAACTTATTCTTTTACTAAGTGATTGATATGCAACAGGATTGGTTTGCTTAAAAGAAAGTGTTTCAAGTTCCTCTCTCATTATTTGAAAACCTACTCTTCCTGCCAATGGCGCATATACCTCTAGAGTCTCTTTTGCAATATTAACTTTTCTCTGCTTGTCTTTGACAAAACTTATTGTTCGCATATTGTGCAATCTATCT
>CAYTJO010000189.1:0-2984 GCA_964438215.1 uncultured Rhodospirillaceae bacterium | reverse complement strand
CATCTGTGACATAATGATATATTTTATCTCCACCTGTGTATGATAGGTCGTCTATGCCCAACGTTGCATAAGAATTAGACACAAACAAAAAAACTATGGACAACTTTAATAACTTCAAACTTAATCTTATTATTTTATTTAACATAAAACTCTCCTCCCAGAATTTAACTTTATAAAAATTTTAGATGATTTGTTTGATAATCAATACTTTAACTTTACAAAAACTACTTCTCCTTATTAAAGATTTACAAACATTTACATGATATATTAGTTAACGATTAAAATCAAATATAACATCGTATATATAAGATTATATTTAAAAAATCAGCATTTAGTAAAAAAATCTACTTAATCAATTCTAAGAATCAATGATCTTAACTATAAATTTTTTAAAAGAATCTATTAAATTAAAACCAGCATCCAGATAGATTCAAAAAAGTGACTTACCTAAACATAAATTAAACTAGTGTTTCCTCCGTGAAAGGGCGACATCCTAGATCGCTAGACTATGGGGATTAAAATTTATTTATATAGAACTTATTTAAAAACTAAATATAATTTTAAATAAAATAATATGAAAACTTTAGGCATTACTTTGGGAGATCCTTGTGGTATAGGATCAGAAATTTCTGCAAAAGCTTTAGAATTTTTCTGCAGGAAAAAACTTCCTTATAAATTTATTATTATTGGAAATAAGAAATCTTTTGAGAAAGCTTGTAAAGCATCTGGAATTAAAAGTAATTTTAATTGTATAAAAGAGTTTATTGACATAGATGCAGAAATAAATTATGAGAATTGCTCTTCAAAAGTAGGAGGTGAAGTTTCTTATAAGGCGATATGTAAAAGCGCTAACCTATTTAAACAAAATAATATTGCTGGAATAGTTACAGCTCCTATTTCAAAAAAATCACTACATATGGCTGGTTATGACTTTGATGGCCATACTGGTCTTCTTGCACATTTATTTAATGTAAAAGAGCCTTACTTGATGCTATCTAATAAAAAGTTCTCTACATTACACATTACCTGTCATATATCTTTATTAGAGGCTATTAAGTCAATAACGCAAGAGAAAGTTCAAAAAGTAATTAAGTTAGGTTATAACCATTTAATCAAGTTAGGTAAAGTTTCTCCTAGAATAGCTATTTGTGGATTAAACCCTCATGCTGGCGAAGACGGCCTATTTGGAAAAGAGGAAATAAACATATTAAAACCTGCAATTATAAATGCTCAAAAAAAAGGAATTAATATTGTGGGACCCATATCTCCTGATATAATTTTTAGAAATGCAAATATAGGAAAATATGATTTAGTTATCGCTAATTATCATGATCAAGGCCATATTCCAGTTAAACTAATATATTTTGATCAGTCAGTAAATGTAACGTTAGGAGTACCTTTTATTAGAACCTCTGTAGATCATGGAACAGCTTTTGATATTTCCTATACAAATAAAGCTAGAGCAAGAAATATGGTAGCAGCAATACTTTATGCTCTCAAAATGGTAGATTCTAAGTATTAACTCTTTACATTATGGGTATAGTTAACTATAAGTATGTCTATATTTAAAAAAGTTGGAGTTATTATGTTTAAAAAATTATTAATTTTGCCATTTATTATCGCTATTTTAATTTTAGCAGGTTGTGAAGCTCAAAAAAATACTAATGCCGCAGTGGAAAGCGCCATTGCAGAAGCAAAAGCTGCTATGGAAAAAGTTAATGCTCTTGAAGCTAAAGAAGCTGGTCAAGAAGCTCAAATAGCTGCAGCAAATAAAACTGCTCAAAGAGCTGAAGCAATGACCGAACAAAATAGAGCCGCATTAAGAGCTCTTAATGACAAGATTGACCGTATGTTCAGAACTATTTCTAGAAAATAGTTTAATTTTCAAAATTGGTTAAAACCTCTTCTGGCATACCAGAAGCGGTTTTAACTATGCGTACTACTATTTTCCAATCTATTTCCGCTATATGATGCTTAGCAGACTTCTGTAAACTTGAAGTAGCTTGAGGTAATAGACGTAGATTGTTTTCTATCAAAGCTTTATCTTCTAATCCATAGGGATGCATAGAGTGTACTTCTAAATATAATACATCTTTTTCCCACCCTGATTTAACTTGTTGATCTATTATCTGTACTTTTTCACCATTTGCAACTAATTCATAAAGTGTTTCAATACCTTCAGGATATAACCTAATACAACCATGACTTACTTTCATTCCTACTCCCCATGGTTTATTTGTTCCATGCAAAAGATATCCTGGCATAGACAAATAGATTGCTCTACTACCTAGTGGATTTTGCGGGCCAGGTTTAACTACTTTTGGCCAATGAGGTTCTTCTTCCAAAATTGACTCTGGTACAGTCCAATATGGATATTTTTTCTTACCAGTTATTATTGCTTCTCCAGTAGGTGTTTCCCAGTCTCCTCTTCCTATTCCTATAGGATAAGAATAAACTTTTTGATCTTTAGAGAAATAATAAAGTCTTAAGTCTCCTTTATTGACAACTATACCTTCTCTTTTTACATTGGGCAATAAATGCCTATTAGGTAATAAAATATGTTGTTCGGCTTCAACAACCCAAGGGTCATTTAATACTGTATTTGCAGACATAATTTCTGGAAAAGCTAAATTATTTGATCTAGCAATATCAATTAAAGTTTCATCACTTTTTGTTTTACCAATAATATCAATTAATTCACTAGAATGTAGATTATATTTTAAAATAATTAAAAAAACTAAAAGTAATATTTTCATATGGACTTAAATAATTATATAAGAGATATACCAGACTTTCCTAAAAAGGGAATACTTTATAAAGATATTACCACATTATTAAAAGATAAAACTGCATTCTCTGAAGCTATCAATCAACTTTACAACAGACATAAAAATAATAATATTAGTAAAGTAGTAGGAATTGAAGCCAGAGGTTTTATTTTTGGTTCCAGCTTAGCTTATAAAATAGGATGTGGATTTGTTCCT
>CAYTJO010000188.1:0-2999 GCA_964438215.1 uncultured Rhodospirillaceae bacterium | reverse complement strand
CAGTTAGCCTATAGTGGCAATGAAACTATTGAGCCACTGGGTACGGGTGAGCTTCAACTTGGAACCGGGTGCAGCGTCAGCACTCATGGGCCGTGTATATGCGGCAAAATCCAGCGATGGACAAGTTTATTGCGCATAATGAAACAAATGACTCTTGAAACAAACAAAGTCAGTGTACCAACTTAATCACATCAGTCGACAAGTGCTTTTTGGTAAAGACCCATAAAGTCTGCTGAGGAAATATCACGGGGATTAAAACTTGCTGTCCACTGGCTTGCAGCTTCTTCTGACAGCAATCCAAGCTTGGATTCCTCAACTCCCAATGAAAGTAAGGAACATGACAATCCAGAGATCTTCAGTAACTGCTCTAAAAAACTCGCGAGAAGAGCAGGCTTAGAACCTCTGTCGGAGGACTCCATATCCGTCAATTCTATTAAATCGTTATAAATATCAGCTATTGCCTCCATCTCGCCATTATAACGAACAACATGAGGCAACATTATTCCGACAGCTTGGCCATGGATAACATCATAATGTGCAGTAAGCGGGTTGGCAGCGGAATGTACAGCACCTAGCATACTTTGTTCAATTGCAGTTCCAGCATAGGCTTCACCCAAAAGCATTTCTCCTCGGGCATCGACATCGTTCGGCTCATCCATTACCCGTCAAAAACTACTAACCAGAAGTCGAAAGGCTTCTCTTGAATATTTCATAGAGGTTTCATTACGCTTTCTGGTGACAGCTGTCTCGACTGCATGAGCAATCGCATCAATGCCAGTACAGGCAGTTACCCGCTGTGGTTGCGAAAGGGTTAACTCTGGATCCAGCAAGGTTGCCTTTGCCATAGCCTTAGGGTCGCCACAGGCCATCTTTTGATGAGTAATATTGTCAGCAATCAGCGCAAAGGACTGGCATTCACTACCTGTACCGGCAGTTGTAGGAATCATGATAGACGGCAACATGGGTTGACTCGCTTTGCCAATGCCCCAGTAATCCTTCATCTCCCTACCGTTGGTTACGATGAAATTACAGCCCTTTGCTGTATCCATTGAACTTCCGCCGCCAAGGCCGATAATGAAATCAATGCTTTCCGATTTGGCTACTGCGGCGCATTCATCCACGCAGACAGTAGTAGGGTTTTCCTTTGAATGACCAAATATCGAAACTTCTACTCCTGCTTTTTCAAGATACTCCCTCACAAGTGCCGCATGGCCAGCAGCTACGATGCCCGGATCGGTGACAAGCAACACTTTGGTAGCGCCATATTCCCTTGCCAAATCACCCACCTGCTCAACGCAACCATTGCCGAAAACTAACCGTAAGTTTGGATGATTTTCTGTAAAGCTATTATGTCTGCTGGCAATTCCGCTCATGGGCAAATTATGATTGTGGCGGACGAAGGCTTGTTCAGCTATTGCTGACGCATAGACGCTGCAGACGCTCATCTGGGGTTTGATAGGCGCGTGCGCGGAACAGAAAATCTACAATGTTGCCTTCGTGTGGCTGCAACCAGTTCAGCGCTATAGTGGGCATTGCTCCGATATTAAGGCGGTCTATATTGGTGGCGTCCGCAAGTTCGGCTGCCCATCCTTCATCATTGGTGATGGCAGAAGCCACAAGGGTACCTCCAATCTTTTCGAGCATCTTTTCCTGAGGACATTTCACAACCGTGGTGAAGGGGAACATATATTCGGTATTGGCCATCTTTAGATCAGGAGAGTCACAGTGCAATATCGTAGGCCTGATGTAATCACAGCGTTCCATTTGCTCAAGGCGCGGCCCATGCTTTTCTGTGACGTGCGTTGTTCCTGCTTCCTCGCATCCTTCCTCAATCATTCCCCAGACAGCTTGTGCCTGATCGGGAACTGTAAATGCGGCCAACCCGGCCTCCGGATCAGTAGGATCCTTTACTTGATATGGGCCGATATGATCGGCAAGGGCTTCGGCTATTTCCTCTGTATGGCGAGATGCCCACACACCGGAGCAATTGATGCAACCACGCCCGCTGTTCTTATAAATACTATCGGCCATAAGATCTATATAGTCCTCCCACTGATCGAACACGTCATCGCCAAGCAAAATTTTACTATAACCCGGACCATGCACCTGCACTTGCTCGTTGCCTGAATAATTTTTTACTGTCTGCGTGCTGCCAAAGATCATCACGCGCTGACAACGGCTAACGGTCTCCGCACCCATCTCGCCACCGCCAGGGTAAATACCCATGCACTCTTTTGGCTCGCCTGCCTCTGTGAAGGCAGCGAACATACGGTAAGGCGTCCACGGTTCCTGCGGGCCAGGTTTAAGGACCAAGCCAATTTGCATCGGTATGACCGGCATCCACAACGTGTGCACCCCAGGCGAGTTGCTAGGCAACACCATGCCCAGAACGGGTGAATTCGCTTGGTAGCTCACCGGCACACCTCGTGATTCAATTCCGAATCCTCGCTGAAGAATATCGATGTCAAGCCCACGCGTAAGGGCATCAAGAATTTGATCCATATTGTTCAAAACAAAATGGTTCTTCTCCATGTTGAATTTACACATGTGCTCTGGCAACCCAGTGGAGGCGGACTGCTGACGCGCGAAATCATCCGGTGACTGCTCCCCATCTCCTAGCGGGAGTGTCTCATTAAGATACAGGTCGCCGGCTTTTTTCATCATTTCCACAAGATCCTTGATTGGTATCTCGCGCAAAACTTCGCGAGCGCGATTAGCCTTGCGCATATCGCGGGCAAGCAAGCCAGGATTGGCTTGACCCACTGTAGCCAACACTTCGCCGGTGCGGTGGTGAATAACTTCGTCGGTTTCGAGGCTATCGTAAGATTCGCCCCACCGGAGCACGGGAATATTAATCATGGTAAGTTTTTATTTCTGATTATACTTAATAAACACCCTCTACAATTTTCTTGGTCAACGCCCCGAATGGCCGCACCTCGGCTACACCATCCCATGGGTATTGCTCGATAGGCGCACGACGGATTGCTTCATCTCGCTCA
>CAYTJO010000187.1:891-3045 GCA_964438215.1 uncultured Rhodospirillaceae bacterium | reverse complement strand
TTTTTTCTATAATGTCTTTAAATTTCTTAAGATCTTTAATAAATTTTTTGTCATTTAAAACTTTATGAGAAGTTGAATTATCATTTTTTTTTGTGCCTTTAAGTTTAGGAGCCATTAATGCTTTTTTAATTTTATTTGAATTACAGATTGGGCAGTTTATTAAATTTTTCTTTTTCTGTTCTTCATACTGCTTAGAAGATGCAAACCATGCTTCAAACACATGTTTATTTTCACAGTTTAAATCAAATAATATCATTTTATCCTCAATAACTAATAATTATTTTATATTGTATTATATTTTTATATTACAATAATAATATTATATTTAAATGATAAAAGAAGGTTCTAACTGGGTCAAATTTTGTATATCAAAAATTCCTAAGCAAAAAAAAAAATATATTGCTTTGGATTTAGCATGTGGCTTTGGAAAAAACTCTGTTTTTTTAGCAGAAAACAACTGCACCGTTATTTCTGCTGATATAGACATAGTAAGTCTTAAATCCTTTCACAGCACCAGCATTTTAAAAATTCAGTCGGATCTAGAAAAAGTTATGGCTTGGCCTTTTGCAGAGAAAATTTTTGATATAGTAGTTGTTACAAACTTCCTAAATAGAAAAATTTTTAAAAACATAGAAAGCTCTATAAAAAAAAATGGATATTTAATTTATGAAACATTTGGTGAAGGACAAGAAAAATTCGGAAGGCCAAAAAATAAAAAATTCTTACTTAAAAAAAATGAACTATTAACTCTTACTAAAAATTTACAACTAATTTTTTATGAAGAAATAAAAGTTATAAGTGGAAATTCAAAATTCATTAAAAATAGAATTTTAAGTAAAAATGTACGATAGAAAAAAAATTATTATTAATCATTTAAGAGCATACAAATCTAGAAATAAAAAAGTTATTTTATTTTTAAATGAGTTGTTTGAAGAAGCTTTAGAAAGATTAGAAATTAATAATAAGTCAGTCAAATATAATATTCTTGAAATATATGCCAGAAATAAAATTTTGGAAACTGTTTTGAAGCAGAAACAGTTAAATTACTTGATTTATAAAACTGTGAGTTCTTCAAAGTTAAATTTAAATAAACATAAGCCCATTGTTCATGATAGAAAATTATCTAGTCTTAAAAAAAAAAATTTTGACTTTTGTATAAGCATTTTTCCACTTACATCAAATTCTGACTTACTTAACACTCTTGAGTCTACACATAGAGTGCTTTCAGATGGTGGAAGGTTTCTGTTTTTATTTCATTCTTTAGATAGCTGTATAAATTTAAAAAGCCTATTTTATAATTTTTCTGACTTTAAAACTGAGAATAGTTTTCTTCCGTGCTTTGATATTTTATCTTTAGGAAACTATGCAAATTCTATAGGATATAAAAATGTAGTAGTAGATAAGTCTAAATATTTTATTATTAATGATAATGTTAATGAGATTTGGAAATTTATAAGAGACCTAGGTGAGTCAAATTATTTATTAAATAGAAATAAAAACAATATCAGCAGATCAAATTACAACTCTTTAAGCGAGTCTATAAAAACTTTATTTGGAAAGAATGGAAAAATTATTAATGAAATATCTATAACTTTTTTAATAGGTACAAAAAAAAGTTAACTTCTATAGTCTGCATTAATATCTATGTATTTTTTTGTTAAGTCGCAAGTCCAAACTTTACTGTTCCCAACTCCTAAAGATAAATCTATTGTTATTACAATTTCATTTTTTTTTAAATATCTAGTCAGTTCTTTCTCACTATAGTTTTCACTTAACTCTCCTTTATTAATAATCAAGTGCTTCCCTATTTGTATAGAAATTCTTTTTTGATTAACAGTTGCAGATGATTTGCCGATAGCCATAATTATTCTTCCCCAATTAGCGTCTTCTCCAGCAATTGCTGTTTTAACTAATAAGGAATTTGCTATACTTAATGCAACATTTTTGGCTTCAGAATTATTTTTTGCTCGCTTGACTTCAATTTCTATTAGTTTTTTTGCTCCCTCTCCATCAATAACTATTTGTTTTGCTAACTCTATTGCTACTTCATCTAAATCTCTTTGGAATTTATTAAAGCTATTTTTATCTAAAAGAACTGATGCATTACTCTGTCTTTTTTTAATAGAAAAAAAGCTTACCATATCATTGGTGGAG
>CAYTJO010000187.1:0-881 GCA_964438215.1 uncultured Rhodospirillaceae bacterium | reverse complement strand
AACAGTAATATTATTAAAAGACTTTTCTATTGCAGAATTTAACATTTGATTTAGTTGAGACAATGGTAATTCTAAATCAGTAAATATAAATGCTAACATAGTAGCCATGTTTGGAGCTATCATACCTGATCCCTTACATACTCCAATAATATTATATTTTTTTTTATTTATAAATGTTTGTTTATAGCACCCCTTAGGAAAGGTGTCTGTTGTCATAATTGCTTTAGCAAATGAAAGCCAGCTTTGATTATTTTTATAATTTCTTTTAGACATCAAAGGTAAAGCATTCAGTATTTTTTCTATTGGTAATTGTTCCCCTATGACACCTGTGGAGGACACTAATATATTATCTTCTTTACAATTAAAAATTTTGGCTAAAATTTGTACAATTTTTAAAACATTTTGATAGCCTTTTTTACCTGTGTAAGCATTAGCATTTCCTGTATTTATAAACAAAGCCTTAGCTTTTCCATTTTTTTTTATTTTTTTAAACAAAATAATATTAGGTTCACTGGTTTTTGATTTTGTTAATACAGTAGCAACGTTAGCTAAATCCTTAAAAACCACTAATGTAACATCTTCTCTGGTCTTGCTTTTTATTCCAGCTTTAATAGTTTTAATTTCTAAACCATTAATAAGTTTGATGTCCGAAAAAATTTGTATGGTTTTTTTCTTCATAAGTTATAAAATAATATATAACCGATTATAAATACAACATTAATAATAAAGTAAATTGAGAAATATGTATTCTTTTATAAAAAATAATTTTTTTTTATCTCATAACCAAAAAACTTTAAATAATTATAAGAAATTGTTAGCTAAAGTTAATCAAAAAGAGGAAATAATAAAAAAACTATCAGATAATGAATTGCTTCATAACA
>CAYTJO010000186.1:1378-3075 GCA_964438215.1 uncultured Rhodospirillaceae bacterium | reverse complement strand
CAACATCATCAGTTACAGGGCCAGTTAAAAATATAATTCTTTCTTTTAGTAATCTGGAATAACTATCATATGCTCTTTCACCTCTATTGGACTGCTCTACTACCATAGGTATAAGAGAACTGTTAAAAAGATCATTTTTCATAATACTAAAATCCTTTCTAGCTAATATTAGAGCCCATTTCTTTTTCAATTAAGGCTATTTTAGAATTAAGCTCTTCAGAGCTTATCATTTCCTCTTTAACTGATGCTTTCTCTGATATCAACTTGATTACTTTATTTTCAAAAATTGGACTTTTTAATGTATTCATTTGAGCAGGGTTATTCTTATAAAATTCAACTATTTCTTTTTCTTTTCCAGGGTATTGCATACATATTTTAGCTAACTCATTCTCTATTTCTTGACTAGTAACATTGATTTTATATTTTATGCCAATTTCTGATAACACTATTCCAATTTTAACCTTATTTTCTGCTTCTTTGATAATTTTATCTTGTTTCTTATTATTTTTATTTTTATCTGCAGGTTTTCCTTTATTAAGCTGGTTTTTAATAATCTCTTCTTCTCTAACAACCAAAGTAGGAGGTAATTCAAACTTATAGTCATTTGTAATATTCTTTATAATTTGATTTTTTAAAATCGCAAAGCTAAGTTCATCAGAATAACGGGTAAGTTCATTTTTTATTTTTTCTCTAAATTCATCAATGGTTTTAGCTCCCATTTTAGAAGCTAATACCAAATCATCTTTGAGGGGTTCAGGAATTGAAATATCATTTATGGTAATTTTAAAAATAGCTTTTTTTTCTCTTAAATTTTCAGCGTGATAATTTTTAGGAAACATTATCTCTAAATCAAACTCTTCTTTAACTTTCTTACCAATAAGATTTTTTTCAAATTCTGGAAGATATGAATTATTTCCTAAATCAATAATTTGATTTTCTGCGGTTCCTCCCTGAAATTGCTCTTTCCCTATATAACCTTTATAACTGATAATCAACCTATCATTTTTTTTAGCTGACCTATCAGAAGCAGCTTTTTTAAATAATTTATTATCATTATGCAGTTTTTTGATAACATTATCAATGTCATTTTCAGATATTGAAGACACATATTTTTTAAGCGTCAATTTACTAAAATCATTAAGTTTAAATGCTGGTAAAATTTCAAAAGTAAATTCTGCTTCTAGATCAACATTTTCTTTAAGTTCACTTAAAAGTTTTACTTTTGGCTGAAAAGCTAATCTATAATTATTCTTTTCAAAAGTCTTATTACCTTCTTCTTGAATAAGTTTTTCAGAGATTTTGTTTATAACTTCCTTGAAATACTTATTTTTAACAAATGATAAAGGAACTTTTCCTGGCCTAAAACCCTGTATTTTCAAGGATTTAGATAAATTATCGAACTCTACTTCCATACTTGTTTTTATTCTATTATATGGAACATTAACTTTAAAAGTTTTCTGTAATGCAGATTTTTTTAATTTATTTTCATTCATAAAAAATATATAGCAGATTATATAGCTAATTTTAATATAAATTTAATAAAACTTATTAATTAATCTAAAAAAACTAATTTATTTGCAAGGCCATTTTTGGCTTATAGCTTTTGAAGCATGTAGCCATGCTATTTGATTATCATAATGAGGATATTTTAAAGAATAATTGATAATTTCATTAATGAGTTCTGAGGTAGAGCTAAC
>CAYTJO010000186.1:0-1368 GCA_964438215.1 uncultured Rhodospirillaceae bacterium | reverse complement strand
GACAAATCAGCATAAGTCATTGAGTTTCGCGGAGATATTTTTTCTTTATTCGCTGTCATACACCTTTTATTTAAGGTAGTTGACAAAGCCATAATAAAATTCATGCATGTTTTATATTTTTTTCTTCCCTCTAATACTTTCTCTTTTCCCTCTTTTTCTGGAGAAAGTCTCAGTTTAGTTATTTTGCAAGATTCTATTATGTATGAAAGAGGATAATCTAGATAACCTGCTGAAAGTGAGTAAAAATTAATGAATATTAAAAATATTAATAACTGTCTAGTCAATGGATATTTCATAATTCTCTGGTGCGGCTGGAGGGACTTGAACCCCCACGGATTTCTCCACCAGAACCTAAATCTGGCGTGTCTGCCAATTCCACCACAGCCGCATAATCTTATTGTAATATAAACTTAGCTATTCTATCAACAATAGAATTTAAATCAATTTCACTGATTTGGTAAACTTCATTTAAGTCTCCTGATTGCCCAAAATTATTAACTCCTAAAGGTATTTCTTTTTGCCCTTTAATAGATCCTATCCTAGATAAAGAACTAGAATGTCCATCTATAATTGTAATTATAGGAACCCTGATATCTACTAAAGAAAGCTTCTCTTCTAGATGAGAAATATAATTTGATTCTTTGGTTGATTCTACCCAATCTTGGTATAGTTTGTCAGGTGAAGTAGCTATAAACAAACCTACTTTTAAATTATCTTCATTCAAAGCTTCTATGCTCCTTAGTACTTCTCCTACAATTACTCCTGTACAAACAAATATTATATCTAATTCATTTTTACACTCTTTGAGCCAATACCCACCTTTAATTAAATCATCTTTATCATAATTATCTAATTTTCTATTAGGTTGTACTAATTTTTTCGTACTTAATCTTAGATATACAGATTTTCCATCCTTTTTTTGTATATTTTCTAAAGCCCAAAAGATTAGAACGTTTAATTCATCAGCATAACTAGGCTCATAGTAATTTAAATTTGGTTGAGCTATTCCTATACTAGGAGTAACTACAGATTGGTGTGCTCCCCCCTCATGTGAAAGCGTTACCCCAGACGGAGTCCCTACTATAATAAATCTTGAGTCAATATACGTTGCATAATTTAGAGCATCAAGACCCCTTCCTATAAAGGTATCATATATGGTGCCTATAGGAAGCAAGCGAGTTCCAAAAATACTCTCTGATATTCCTAAAGATCCAAGTAAAAGAAATAAGTTATTTTCAGCTATTCCTAGCTCAATATGTTGTCCATGCGGCGAATATTTCCATTTTTGTGCTGACGAAACATTTTTTTCTTTGAAAATATCACTTTTTGGATATCTACTAAAAATATCTCTTTGGTTAACCCAACTTC
>CAYTJO010000185.1:903-3091 GCA_964438215.1 uncultured Rhodospirillaceae bacterium | reverse complement strand
GAATATGTTGCTACAGCAAAAGAAATACTTGAAAAAACAATAAGTAATCTTTCATATTTCAAATTACCCTGTTATATAAAATTTACTAAAAATTTACCACTTACTTCCTCTCAAAAATCAAATAGAAGAGAACTAAAAAAATTGCTACTTTCATACAAAAATAATCAATACTATAATCTTGAAAAATTTAAAAGAAGCTTAAAAAACAGTATCAATTAACTATAACTTTAACAGTATATTTATCTTCTTCATATCCTTCAAAGAAGTATTTAAATGTGTTTTTACTTAATGGAAACAATTTGCCAACAGATCCAAGACTAACTCTGTCTCCTTTTTTCAAAGATATCTGCTTGCTATTTAAATAATCTATTAGCCATTTTAAAACGTTTAATGGGTTGCCCATTAAATTGCCAGTGCTTGCACTTTGAATAATATTATTATCTTTGTCTAAAAAAATAGTATTTAATTTAGATAACTTTTGCACGCCTTCTTCGTCATCTGAAAATTTAATACCCTCAGCCATTATCATTTTTGTTGCTAACATATTCGCTGCTACTATCATGTTTCCGTTTACATTCTTTCCTTTTTCAAATCTTAAAGCTGGAATTTCTATAAATGGATGTATGCTTGAAATATTTTTAATTATATCTAAATTTGAAACTGCATCCATTATTTTAGAATCTTTAATTACAACTAAAATATCAGGTTCAATAAAAGTTCTATAACCAAAGTCCTTTGAAATAGTGCTATTATTAGATAAGAACATATGCTTATATATAGTTCCTATTGCTGGCGTATTAATCTTAAATCTTTCTTGAAGAGCTTTTCCTGTGAATCCTACTTTATAGCCTATTTTATCACTATATTTTTTTTTAATTAAATAATTTAGTTTATCTTGGGCACAATAAGCTTCTTCTAATGTAATATCATTTTCAAAATCTGTGATGGGAATTTTAGGAAATCCTTCTAATATTAGTTTAGCGAGCGTTAAAGTAATGCAATCGTGTGCTTGTAAAATAGAAAGGAATAAAAATTTAAATAAAAAAAACTTAATGAAAAATTTTAATATCATTTTTTTGATTTGCTTTTATTTTTGACCTTGACTAGCTTCATCTCCAGAATTTTATCAGGTTCACCTGATATTTCACCGTTACTTCCTTCACCTTTTTTAATCATATCAACGTATTTCATACCCTTAACTACCTGCCCCCATATAGTGTATTGTCCATCTAACCATGATGATTTCTGAAAGCAAATAAAAAACTGACTGTCAGCACTATTTGGATCCATAGCTCTAGCCATTGAAACTGTACCTCTTATATGTTTTTCTGTGCTAAATTCTGCATCAATATTTTGACCAGATCCTCCAGTTCCATTTCCTAACGGATCTCCTCCCTGAGCCATAAAACCATCAATAACTCTGTGAAATTTTAGCCCATTATAAAACCCTGATTTTTCTAGCTCACTTATTCTTTTTACATGCTTAGGAGCTATATCTGATCTTAGTTTTATTAATACATTACCATCTTTTAATTTCATTTGGATATGATCATTAGCAGACATCAAGCCACAATACAGCAAGAAACTGCCAAGTAAAAGTAATATTTTTTTCAAGTATACTCTAAGCATAATATATTGTATTAATATACTAATAATAAAATTTTTTAAAGATTTAAATGTCAGAATCAAAGATATTTCATAAAAACTTACAAATTCTTAGAAATAGAGTTAAACAAAGAAGAAAACAAGAGTTATATGATATGATGAATGAAGGAAATAACTCTATTGAAGATAAAATAGCATTAATTAAAATGTCACTTAATGAGCTAGATGGTAAAGATTTATCAGAAAGTTTTAAATCTCTAATGAAAGATAGCAATCAAACTAAAAAGGAATAAGAGCTTTCAAATATGTTAGAAGAGGCAGAAGCTTTTGTATTAAAAGCAATGGATTTACACCAAACCTTGGAAGAACCCAAAACAAAAACAATAAACCTATCAAAAGTATTAAAAATAAGTACGATTTTGAGAAAGTTATCTTTCTATTTAACTCTTTTTTATCTTTTAAAAACAAATTAGAAATTAACCATATAAAAAATAAAATTATTATTACTATTAGTAATAGTCTAATCATTTTTCTCTGTAACTTCAGTTAGCCATTTAAAATAATCGTCTTCAACATTATTTAC
>CAYTJO010000185.1:0-893 GCA_964438215.1 uncultured Rhodospirillaceae bacterium | reverse complement strand
ATGAAACTTTCTTATGATATTATAAATTTTAGTTTCGTTAATTTTTAAAGTTTTTATTAGAAGTAAATTTTCTTTATTTTTTTGTATTTTATTTTCCCAAGTAAAAAAAGATAAGCAATTTGGAATTATATTAATACAGCCAGCAAGCTTTTTTTCTAATATTATATTACATATTTTTTTTAGAATACCTTGTTTATCTGATGATGTTTTAATAATGATCATAATTAATTATTTCTTCCAAACTGTTCGATGATTTCAGACTTTATTTTACATTTAGATTTAAAAAATAAAGTATCATCTAAGTAGTTAGTAGAAAAAATACACTTAGAGCCTATAAAGTCTTTATATATTCCAGTACCACCAATATATACTGAATTTCCAGAACCAGCTTTTAAAGTTGTATCCTCTCTCTTAAATTCAGACCATGATTTGTATCCATTTTGATCAGTAGATTCACAAATGAGGTTAAATTCCTCAGCAATTTCTTTTTTTAACTTAATTCTTCCAAAGCAAAAACTCTTTCCATAGTTACCTAAATTATCAGTCCATCCTATGCTATTTTCATATAATAAATATTTTAAATTATCATTTAAAGTCATAGTCTTAGTGTTAGCAATGCCAATTCCTTGGGTATTATAGTTGTATTTTGAACTATTTGCTTCAGTAAAATAAATAATAATTAATAATAAAAATTTATACTTCATATTTACAAACATAAGAATATTATATTAAAGCTATTCTTAATTTTATACTATGCTTAATTATTAATTATAGAAAAACTATATATATTAAATATCAATTATATGCCCAATGATTGCAAAGTTTTACTAGATATTTTAAAATAAGAGATTATAAATAAAGTTATCTTAACTTTAAAATAATATTTTTTGGGT
>CAYTJO010000184.1:0-3101 GCA_964438215.1 uncultured Rhodospirillaceae bacterium | reverse complement strand
AAAATAATCTGTTAAATATGTAAATATGATTAAATCTTTAACAAAATCTTTTAAGAATTTGGGTTCTAAATTCTTGATTATTATAATTGCACTCAGTTTTGCTGTTTGGGGTATAGGAGATATTTTTGTTACTAATAGCGGTAACCCTTCTATTGCAAAAGTAGGAAACTCAGAAATTAAGTTAAATGAATTTCAACTTGATTATCAATTATTAGTGGACAGATTAAGACAATCAAGTAACCAGCCTATCACTGAAGAGTTTTTAAAAGCTATAGGTTTGCATCATAATGTTGTTAATAGCCTAGTAACAAAAAAATATATAAATTTTTTAGCTAATAATTTGCAAATAAATATAGGTGACAAATACACAAAAAAAGCAATAGTAAATAATCCTCTTTTTAATGATCAATTAGGTGTATTTAATAAAGATTACTTTAATTATTATTTAAACAGAAATAACCTGAAAGAAAAAGATATTTATAAAATTACTCAGAATGCAATTAGTAATGATCTAATTATGCAAAGCATAACTCATTCTGAGTTTGTTCCAGAAAAAATGGCTGAAAGTTTTTTGAAAAAAAGAGACACAGTTAGAAAAGCAAAGATTTTTACCTTTGATACCTCAAGTATGATCATTTCTGATAGAAATTATAGTGATGACATTATTAGAAGTAAATATGAAAGTGTTAAAAAGGATTTTTTGAACCCAGAAACAAGAGATATTAAGGTTGTAACTTTTTTTTATAGCACAGAAAAGAATAGCATTAATATATCTAATGAAGAGTTAGAAAAGTTCTATAATGAGAATATTAACCTTTTTAAAACAGAAGAAACAAGAGATGTTTATGTAGCACAGTTTGAAACTAAAGATGAAATTAATGAATTTCAAAACTTTTTTAATAAAGAAAAAAACTTCTTTGATGCTTTAGAAAAGTTTAATATAAGCAAAGAAAATGGATTCTTAGGAAAAATAAAAAAAGATGATTTAGACCCTGAGTCTAGTGACATAGTTTTTAAAATATCTGTTAATCAAATTTCAAAAGTTTTAAAGACATCATTTGGATATAAAGTTTTTTTTGTAGAAAAAATAAACTTAAATCAAACACAATCTTTTGCCAGTGCTAAAGAAAAGATAAAAACAGATATGCTAAAAGAAAAAACTAATGAAAAAGTTTATAACACAGCAAATATTTTTTATGAAAAATTTTTAGAAACAAAAAACTTTGCACAATCTCTAGAAAATATACAATCAGAAATTCAGGAACTTTCAAGTTTAGGCTTAAATGATATAGAAAATATAGATAAATTGCAGTCAATAGGATTAGATGAAAATGAGTTATCAAAAATTATCTTTAATCTCAAAAGTAATGACATAAGTGAAATTATAGAAGATGAGAATAATAATCTACATTATATTTATTTAAATAAGATTAATCCTGCTCGAGAAAAACAATTTAAAACTGTGCAAGATGATATCATTAACTTATTATATAATGAAGAAAGAGATAAAGTTGCAAAAAAGTTAGCAGAAGATTTTAAGAAAAACTATCTCCCAGAAAGATCAGATAAAATTTATGAAAATAAATTTTTTAATTCAAAAACATCTGAGTGGGTTACCTTAGATAACAGATTGGGCAAAAAAATACCATTAGTTTTAAAAGAGTTAATATTTTTTAATAAACTAAATAATTTATCAGATATGGTTTCTCTTAAAACTGCGAATTATGTGATAGTTTTACCTATAGATCAATCAGAAAAAATATTAGAAGAAGATCAAAGAAGCAGTATTAGCAATATTACTACTGAACTTAACAACAGTTTAGAGAATGATCTTAATAATGCTATCATAAACGATTTAAGCAAACTTTATAAAAGCAATATAAATCAAAAGTTTCTTGATTCCTTTTAATAATGTATGAAATTAAACCAGAATTTGATAGTTTTAAGAAAAATTTTGACTTAAAAAAAAATCAATTATTTTGGAAAATATTTAAGTCTGATCTAGACACTCCTGTTTCTGCATATTTAAAACTTTGTCAAAACAATAATCTTAAAAACTCATTTCTTCTAGAATCTGTGCAAGATGGTTCATATAGGGGGAGGTATTCGGTAATTGGCATGCTTCCTGATTTGGTTTGGAAAAGCATTAAAAATGAAGTATTTATTAAACAATTATCAAAAGGTAATAATTTTCTTAAATCAACTACAAAACCCTTAGAATCATTAAAATCAATTATAAAAGAATCAAAAGTTAATTTTCCTAAGTTTTTACCACCAATGTCATCTGCTTTAATTGGCTACCTAGGATATGAAACTATTGAACAGTTTGAAACTTTACAAAAAAGAAAATTAAATGAATTAAATCTTCCTGATGGTTTCTTTATAAGACCTACAGTTATGGCTATATTTGATAATTTAGAAAATATACTAATTATAACTACCCCTTCATGGTATAAAAAAGATTTAAATTTAAAGAAAGAATACAAACAAAAAATTGATTTAATAGAAAAGATTAGGGCCAATCTTAATAAGCCTATTAAGGTTTTAAAGACAAAATTAAAAAAAACTAAAATAAACCCTAAATCTAATATATCAAAAAATAGATTTATAGAAATGGTTAATAAAGCAAAAGAACATATATATAACGGTGATATATTTCAAGTTGTTTTATCTCAGAGATTTAAAGCAGAATTTAAATTACCTCCATTTGAATTATATAGATCACTTAGAAGCTTAAACCCTTCTCCCTTTTTATTCTATCTAAACTTTCAAGATAACGAACATGGAGATTTTTCTTTAATAGGTTCAAGCCCTGAGATTTTAGTAATTAGACCTATAGCAGGTACTAGACCAAGAGGAAAAAGTAAAAAAGAAGATGAAAAAAATAAAAAGGAGTTATTAGCTGACCCTAAAGAACTTTCTGAACATTTAATGCTTTTAGATTTAGGAAGAAATGATGTGGGAAGAGTTTCAAAACCTGGAAGTGTTATAGTTACTGATAAAATGTTGGTAGAGTTTTATAGTCATGTTATGCATATAGTCTCAAATGTTCAAGGAAAAGTAATATCTAAAAATAATATTTTAAATATTCTTATGTCAGG
>CAYTJO010000183.1:0-3118 GCA_964438215.1 uncultured Rhodospirillaceae bacterium | reverse complement strand
AACCTTCAGAAGAGAGAGAGGTTAGGACTAAAGAGTTAATTAAATTATGGAAGGAATCTTTGCCAGCAAAAGAAGGGCTAAGAAATTTAATAATAAAAGAAAGAAAAGGTGGGCCTCCTGGGTTAGATATAGATATAAGGCTAATATCAAAAAATGCTAGTTTAAGTGAAATGAAAGTTGCAGCTGAATTTATTAAAAAAAAACTTGCTCTTTATCAGGGGATTAGTGATGTGAAAGATAATCTACCAGTTGGAAAAAGAGAGGTTTCTTTTATGGTTACTGAAAAAGGAAGAAGCTTGGGATTTGATACAAAATACATTGCAAAAAAAATTAGAGAAAATTTTGATGGAGTTTCAGTTGCCAGCTTTTTTAGAGGGCAAGAAGAAATAGAATTAATCATTAGAACTGATCCAAGAACTTTAAGTATGGCCAATATAAAATCTTTTCTAATAAAGTCTCCTAAAGGTATTTTAGTTCCTTTAGAAGAAGTAGTTATAATATCAAAAAAACAAGATTTTTCAGTAATTAAAAGAAGAAACGGTTTCAGAGAAATTTCTATTACTGCGGAAATTAATGAGAATATTCTAAACCCTGATTATTTTTTTAGTGACTTCGAAAAAAAAGTACTAAGTAAAATTAGAGATAATTATAATTTAGATTGGAAATTAGCTGGAAGGTCGGAAGAGCAAGCGGATACCTTTGAAGATATGAAAAGAGGAGCATTGTTAGCTTTGGGAGTAATATTTGTGATATTAGCTTTTATATTTCAATCATATTTATTACCTATTAGTATAATGTCTATTATTCCTTTTATATTGATTGGTGTAATATTAGGTCATTGGATTACAGGCTTTGATATTACAATTCTATCATTGGTAGCTGTATTAGGTTTAGCTGGAATAGTAGTTAATGATTCTATAATTTTAGTGTCAAATATATATGATAAAATTAATAAGGGTGGCTCAGTTTTAGAATCTGTAATACAAGGTTCTCAAGAAAGACTAAGGGCAGTATTGCTTACCTCTTTTACCACTATTGGAGGCCTAACTCCTTTACTGTTTGAAAAAAGTTTGCAAGCACAGTTCTTAAAGCCTATGGCTATAACTATTGTTTTTGGTCTATTATCATCTACTGTTTTAGTTTTAATCTTAATTCCTTCATTGATATTTATAGGTTCAGAATTGAAAAATACTATTTTTGTTTCCAAAAGCTTGGTAACAGTAAAACGAAGAAAGCAATAAACTCTAACCTTCCCATGATCATTGAAGCTGATAGAACAATCTTAAGGCTGGAAGGTAAACTACTAAAACTTTCTTCAGGGCCTATTATATTTCCTAGTACTGGACCTACAACAGAGATAGAAGTAATAGCAGCAGATACACTAGTTATAAAATCATATCCATGCATATAAAAAATTAGAGAAACTATAAAAACACCTCCTAAAAAAAATAATATAATTACCATCACTGAATTAATAATATCATCATTTATAATTTGATTTTTATAGTTTGAGGAAAATACTGATCTAGGAGAATTAATCTTCTTTAGCTCCTTAATTAGAACAAAAACTAGTATTTGAATTCTAAAGATTTTAATTCCTCCTGTAGTTGAACCAGTGCATCCTCCTATTAACATCATAATTAATAGCAGTGTACTAGAAAAAGATCCCCAGCTAGAAAAATCTGCTGTTGTATAACCAGTTCCTGTCATTACTGAAACACCATTAAATAAGGCTAATCTTAAAGAAATAAAAAAATCTATATTATTTTGGAAATAGTTCCAACTTGTAATGGCTAAAGTAAATAAAAAAATCAATACTAAAAAAGTAAATACTTGAGTATCTTTAAAGGCTTTTATTCCTTTTTGAAATGAGGATAAATATAAAGTAAAAGGAAGACTTGCCAATATCATTCCTAAAACAACTGCTAGTTCTATAAAAAGGTTATTGTAATGTCCTATGGAATTATTATTTGTAGAAAAACCACCAGTAGCTACCGTTGTTAATGAATGACAGAATGCTTCAAAAACTGGCATTCCTAAAACCCACAGGACTAAAAATATAAGCAAAGTAAAGAACAAATATACTATCCCTACCAATTTTGCTAGTTCTTTTGATCTATAATGTAGATCAAAATCTTTTTCTTTCCAATCTTGAGTAAACAATTGCATTCCTCCTATATTTAAAATAGGAAGAATAGCTATTGCAAATATTATTATCCCAATGCCTCCTAGCCATTGTATCAAAGACCTCCAGGCCAATAATCCTAATGATAAGCTTTCTACGTTACTGTATATGCTTGCGCCTGTAGTAGTTAAGCCAGATGTAGCCTCAAAAAAAGCATCTGAAAATCGTAGAATATTTTGATCAAAATAAAAAGGCAAACTCGCAAAAAGGCATAATACAGGAAATGAGAGAACTGTAATGATTATAGTGTCATTAACACTTATTTTTTTTTCATTATTCCTAAAGGCTAGTATTAAACTAAATCCAAAAAAAGAGGAGATCAAAAAGCTAGCAAGAAAAACATTAAAACTTTCATATAAAAATAAGTTTAAGGTTAAGGGTATAAGCATGCTAACACTTAGGACAGAAACTAATACACCTAATATAAAAAAAATAATTTTTAAATTAATTTTTTAAAATTTTTCTTAAAAAACTTTGTTTTAAGATATATATTTTTAATCATAATTATTAAGCATAATATTTTGAGGAAAATATAATAGGAAAATTTGATTTGAAAGAGAAAAACAAAAACTTTGTAACTTATATTATTACTTTATACAATAAGCAAAAATATCTTTTATCAGTTATAAGAGCTTTAGCTAAAGAAGGGGGCTACCATAAAAGAGAATATATTTTTGTAGATGATGGATCTAGTGATAATAGTTTTTTAATTCTTAATAACCTTAAAAAAAAACTCCCTGGTGAAGTTAGAATAATTAGTCGTAGAAATATGGGGGCTTCCTATTCTACAAATGAAGCTATTCGCATTGCTAGAGGATACTGGATAAGGCTGCTAGATGGAGATGACAAAATTTCATACAAATCTACTTATAAAATTCAATTATATATATATTTTAAAATTTATAAATAAATAGTTAATATTTTACTTTAAAT
>CAYTJO010000182.1:0-3119 GCA_964438215.1 uncultured Rhodospirillaceae bacterium | reverse complement strand
TTTTATCAATATGTGTCTTGTGTTCGATAGTAAGATAAGAAATACATTTTCTAGCATCTAATTTATAAGGAGAAACAAAGGCATTTGTTGGACAAATATTATTGCAAGCATTACATGTTCCACAATTATTTTTAACCTTTAATTTAGATTTTTTAAAATTATAGTCTGTTAAAATAACTCCTAAAAACAGCCATGATCCATATTTTTTAGATACCAGATTTGTGTGTTTTCCTATCCATCCTATAGAAGCTTGTTCAGCTAGGGGTTTTTCCATCAGCGGAGCTGTGTCAACAAATACTTTAACCTTAATATCTGAAATACTTGAAATAAAACGACTAACGCTTTTAAGTTTAGTTTTAATAACTTTATGATAGTCTTTTCTTCTTGCATAAACTGATATATAACCTCTCTTTACATTTTTTATCTCAGATAAGGGGTTCTTTAGGGGTCCATAATTTAAACCAAAAACTAAGGCACTTTTTGCCTCATGCCATATAAACTTAGGATGTTCTCTAATCTTTGCTTTTTCTTTCATCCAGGACATTTCCCCATAATATTTTTTTTTAATAAATTTTTTAAAATTTTTCGTATAAAAGTTTAATTCATCAAGGTCTGTTATTTTTATCTCTTGAAAGCCTACAGATTTAGAATATTCTTCTATTTTATTTAGAATGGTTTTACTCAATTTAAAAATCTAAGTCCTTGTAATGAAATGATGGAGTAATATTGTAAATACTTTCTTCTAAAATTTCTCTGAATGATGGTCTGCTTTTAATTACTGCATACCAATTCTTCACTTTCTCATAACTTTTCCATTCAACCTCATTTAAATAATCTAATGATGATAAAGCTGCAGCTAGAGATATATCTGCTACAGTAAAATAATCACCTGTCAAAAAAATTTTACGATCTAATATCCAATCAAAATATGACATGTGATTTTGTAAATTCTTTCTTCCAGCTTTAAGAGCAATTGTAGAAGGTTGACTATTTTCCTTGAGGCTATTAAAAACCCTCTCATCAAGTATATTCTCCATTACCTCTTTTTGAAGTTTTCTTCCGACCCACATACATAATCTTCTGACTTCAAGTCTTTCTTTTGGGGTGTTTCCCAAAAGTATTTTTCCAACTTTTTTTTCATCCAAGTATTCTGCTAAAGCTTCATAGCCAATAATGCTAGTATTTTCTTCATCTACTATTACTGGAAGGTCTCCGGCAGGATTGATTTTTAAAAACTCTACTCTTCTTTTCCAAAAGGCCTCATTGATAATTTCAAAAGAGATACCTTTTTCTAAAAGAATTATTCTTGCCGCTCTGCAATAAAAGTTTAATGGCATATAATATAATTTATACATATTATATAAATCTAATAAAAAAAGATTTATTCTCAATATAATATTAACTATGCTATGCAAATGAAAAATATTGAAATTATATTTTACTCATTTATTCAAGGAATAAGTGAGTTCCTTCCAATTTCTAGTTCGGCTCATCTTTATGTTATAGAAAGTTTTTTAAAATGGGAAATAGAAGGATTGACATTCGCACTAGCAGCACATCTAGGAACTTTGCTAGCTGTTTTATTTTTTGAAAAGAAAACTGTTTATTCTATTTTAAAGAACTTTTTTATAAACAAGAAAAAAGATAAGCAATTTCTTTTATTATTTATCTGTGTCCTACCAGTTATACTAGTAGGCTCTTTAATAATTATTTTTTTTAAAGATCACTACCACTTTGGTGTTACTACTATTGCTTTATCGTCAATCGCAGGAGCTTTATTACTAGACTTTTCTGATAAACGAAAAAATATTTATAAAAAAAAAGAGATGCTTTCATTAAAAGATGCTATTTTTATAGGAATATTTCAAGTACTATCACTTATTCCTGGGATGAGTAGGTCAGGAACTGTAATTACTGGAGCAAGGTTTTTAGGTTTTACCAGAACGTTTGCTATCAAGTTAGCTTTACTAACAAGCATACCTGTAATATCGTTGGCTTCATGCTATGGCTTATATAGCGTGTTGGTATCTAGTCAAAAAATACATTTTGAATTCTTTTATATAACCTCCATTACTTTTCTTTGTGCTTTTTTCTCAATCAAGTTTTTACTTAAATGGATAAAACATTTCTCTTTTCGAATATTTGTTATTTACAGACTATGTTTAGGAATATTGTTGATTATTTTAATAAATTTAAAACTTTAGTTTGGATGCCCACCCTGATTTTTCATAAAATTTAATTGTTTTTTAACTATTTTTTTAAAAGGAAGAGGTAAATGATTGAAATAAGTTCTGTAATCATTTTTCTTAGTAACTACGTTATCTGTTTTAAGCAATTCAACTTGGTCTCTAGTAAGAACTGCATTAGGAAGTTTTTCTAAAAAAAATGCTAGTTTTTTGGAAATCGAATAAGGAATAGGAATAAGTTTTCTTTTAAGCTCTAACTCTTCTAAAATTATTTCTAGAATATTTTTAAATGAGAAAGATTCTTCACCTCCTACTTCAAGAGTTTTTGTGCTTATATTTTTTTCTAAAATATTAATTATAATATCTGCAACATCCTGAACCCATATTGGTTGAAATAAATTTTTTCCTCCTCCTATCAATGGCAAAAATGGAGAAATTTTTGCAGTTTTGGCAAAGAAGTTTATAAAGTTATCTTCATCCCCATCTATAATAGAAGGTCTTACTTAACAATAATTTCTAAATTTCTTAACTTCTTCTTCACCATAAAACTTTGTCTTAGCATAACTAGATTTAGATTTTTTATCTGCTCCTATTGCTGATATGTGAATAAGTTTTTTAATTTTTAATTTTTTGCATATTTTAACTAAGTTTTTAAGAGCCAAATTGTGAACATCTATAAAACTATTGTTATTTTTATTCACTAGCAACCCTACTAAATTTATAACATAGTCTGTACCATCTAACTCATTCTCTAATCCTTTAAAATTTTTAATATCACAGTTAACTAATTTATATTGTCCTAATTTAAAAGTAGTAAAATATTGCTTAGAAAGAGTAGCGGACCTAGATATTATTTTGACATAGTGAACCTTATTTAATAGACCATTAACTACATACCTTCCTAGAAACCCATTGAAACCCAATACACTTATT
>CAYTJO010000181.1:0-3134 GCA_964438215.1 uncultured Rhodospirillaceae bacterium | reverse complement strand
AAAAATAGTAGCAGACATACCACTAGAATATTTAACTAACGCTAAGGTATATAGAAGACCATTTATAATCAACAAAAATATTTATCATAAAAAGAAATACCCTAAAAAAAGTGTATCAAAAATAGTAAAAAAAATATTTACAGACTCCAGCTTATGTTGCAGAGAAATAATTTGGCAACAATATGATCATATGATCACAAGAAATGTGCTATCAAAAATGGGAGAGAATGCTTCTATAATTAAAACTAATGATAAATATCAAGCTATAGCCACAACCACAGATTGCAATATATTTTATTGTGATGTTGACCCCTATTTAGGTGTGATTCAAGCTATTGCAGAAAGCTTTAGGAATTTAGTTTCAGTTGGAGCAAAACCATTAGCTATTACTAATTGCCTAAACTTTGGAAATCCAGAAAAAAAAGAAATTATGGGTCAATTTGTGCAAACAATAAGAGGAATGTGTATTGCTTCAAAGAAACTATCTTTACCAATTGTTTCAGGAAATGTCTCATTTTATAATGAAACTAATAAAAAAAGTATACCTCCTACTCCACAAATAGGTACAGTTGGGGTCATAGATGATTATAGAAAGGTAGTATCATTATCATCTTTTTCAAACAATGATAACTTATATATTATAGGTAAAACAAAGGGGCATCTTTCTTCTTCAGCCTATGAAAGAACTATTTTAAATTTTGAAAAAACAAAAAAAACTTCCATAGCTCCTAGCACTGATTTAGATTTAGAAATTAAAATATCTAAAATTATACTATACCTAATAAAACAATCATTAGTTACTGCTTGTCATGATGTCTCAGATGGAGGCATGTTAATAGCAATTTTAGAAATGTGTGCAGCTAGAGAAATTGGGTTTAATTTTTCTAAATTGCCTAAAAATCATAATTATTTGTTTGGAGAGGATCAATCTAGATATTTAGTTGCAATTAATAAATCAAAAATAAATGAAGTTACTAGAATATTAAATAAGAATAAAATTAAACATCAAAAATTAGGAATGTTTTCAAATAAAAACCCATCATTGATATTTCCAGATAAAAGCAGTATAAAATTAAATGACATTATAAAATCAAGAAAATTATGGGAAAATAAGGTTTAGAAAATGGGAATGAAAGTTGAAGAAATAAAGGACTTAATAAAAAAATCTATTCCAGATGCAAAAATAGAAATTAAAGATTTAGCTGGAGATGATAATCACTATGCCGCGGTAATTAAATCAAAAATATTTCAAGGAAAGACAAAAATTCAACAACATAAACTAGTATATGATGCATTAGAGGGCAGAATGGGAGGAATTCTTCATGCACTGTCTCTTACGACAATTATAGAAAACTAATAATAGGAGTATGAAAATGAGCGATATTAACGAAAAAATTAAAGAATTTAATAAAGATAACGAAGTAGTATTATATATGAAAGGAAACCCTACTTTTCCACAATGTGGGTTTTCTTCAACTGTTGTTCAAATTTTGAAACATCTAAGTGTAAATTTTCAATCATATGATGTACTACAGGATGAAGAATTGAGAGAAGGTATTAAAAAATATAGTAAATGGCCAACGATTCCTCAGCTCTACATAAAAGAAGAGTTTATAGGTGGATGCGACATAATCAGAGAAATGTTTGAAAGTGGGGAGCTAAAGCAATTTCTTGATGATAAAAAAATAGCACTTGCAACAGAGTAATTATCTTGAATAATATTCGATAACTAGATTTGGTTCCATTTGAACTGGATATGGAACCTCGCTTAGTTTTGGAACTCTTATTAGTCTCCCTACTATCTTTTGCTTATCAAATTCAATGTAATCGGGAACCTCCTTTGCGGCCTTATCCGTAGCCTCTAAAACTACTGGATGCTGCAAAGACTTTTTTCTTACACATATTACGTCTTTAGTGCTAACACTAAATGATGGTATAGTAACTTTTTTATTATTTACTTCAATATGTCCATGATTTATTATTTGTCTAGCTGCAAAAACTGTAGGTGCTATATTCATTCTATATATAAGCGCATCTAGTCTTGTTTCAATCAAAGCATTAAGATGCTCACTAGTATCTCCTTTTTTCTTTAATGCTTTTTCATAGTATTTTCTAAATTGTTTCTCAGATACATTTCCATAATACCCTTTAAGTTTTTGTTTGGCAAATAACTGCACTCCATAATCAGATAGTTTTTTTCTCTTCGAACCATGTTGCCCTGGTCCATATTCTCTTCTATTAAAAGGTGATTTGGGCTCTCCCCAAAGGTTACAGCCTAATCTTCTATCTATTTTATTTCTAGGTTCTGTTCTTTTACTCATAATTACTAAATTTGAAGAATACTTGTCTTTCAAAAGTTGTCAATTAGATTCTTTGTTTTTTTTAATACTAGTAATCACTCCATGTAAAATCCTTAACTCTTTATTGGTTAAATTATTTTTAGAAAATATATTTGTTAAATTTATGATTAATTTATCATTCTCATCAGTGTTAGAAAAAAAGTTAACCTCATTAAGAGTTTTTATTAATCTATCATTAAATAGTTTAACTTCCTTTTTATTTGCAAGATCTTGCTTATGATAATGATAATCACTTATGATTTTTCTATTTTTAATATACCACTCATAGCATATTATATTTACTGACATAGCAAGATTTAATGAACCAAAAGCATGAACTGTAGGTATATTAATAACCATATTAGCTAGAGATAAGTCTTTATTTTTTAAACCTGCTTTCTCTGGCCCAAATAAAAAACCAATTGTATTGTTGTTATATGACTTTTTAATATTTTCAATAGTGTTGCTAGGAAAATCAACAAAACTATCTAAGTCTCGTTTTCTTACAGAAGTAGCACATAAAACTTCTATATCTTGTATTGACGCTTCAAGACTACTATAAACTTTTACCGCATCTCCAATTATGTCATACGCGCCAGCAGAACTAGAAATTACTTTAGAGTCAGGCCAATTTATTTTTGGAGTTACTAATCTTAAATTATTAAACCCAAAATTTAACATTGTTCTCATTACCATACCTACATTTTCTGGAAGTTGTACTTCCTTTAAAATGATTACTGGGTTTTCAAAAGATATATTGCGAGAACTATCTGTGCCAGCCATTTAATTTTTATA
>CAYTJO010000180.1:0-3180 GCA_964438215.1 uncultured Rhodospirillaceae bacterium | reverse complement strand
AGAGGGTGCAACAATTCCTTTTCAAGTATGGACACATACCCACCCTGGCAGTTATGCTTATTGGAGTGCAACTGACAAAAAAACTCTAGCCATTACTAGTTCGGCCAAGATACTAACCAAAGCAATAGTTCTTGGAAAAGGTGAAATGAAATCAGCAGAATGGTTCGAGTTTGGTGCAAAAAATCCAATTTCTTCAATTGGCCCTCTTTCCTGCTGGAGTGAAGAAGATACCATTATGACTAATGAAAGTGAATCCCCATGGATTGAAGAGGTGAACGTATGAGTGATGTTGTAAGAACACCATCTGATGAAGATGAGCGTAGGCGAGTCGAGCAAGCAATAGCTCAAGGAGCAGGAATCACTATTGCTGATTTCGCGGAACGGATATTAGGTGAATCAGTAGATGATGAATTTGTTGAAGCATTGAAATCTAGACTTGAAAGAGCGGGTGCTAATGAAGAACCCTTCAATTTGAAGGAAGAAATTGTAAAACTTTGGCACTGGCGTCAAGAAATGGCTTAATTACACGTCATTACAACATGAGCATTTCATGTTCTAATTATAGAGTAGTTGAAATAGGGTTACATATTATCGAATGAATACCATAAAGGTGATTGCATGAGTGGTAGTAAGCAAATATCTAAAGAGCAATCACTAGAAAAAAAGCGGATTAAAAGATTGACGGACGCCTTTTTAGTTTGGGCTAAAGAAGACCCAGGTTCTTTTCGTGATGTAGCTCCAGACTTACTTCGTCAAGGAGTTAATAGGGCTACTGGACATGACCCTAGAGCAACTAGAAGATTGGAATATTGGCTTCTTGATGAATGGAAAAGTGAAAGATTTGAAGGATTATTGGAATTTAATAGGGCACCATCATTAGACTTTTCAGAATCCAACAATATTAACATTAATCGATTTAAAGGTAATAATAAAATTTGGCTAGAAACTCTTGAAGAAAAATTTTTAGCAGGGGCTGATGAACATTCAGGAACGTTTCGAAGATGGCCTCGCCATCTAAGAGATCAATTCATTGTACTTGGTATGATAGCTCAAGAAAAAGAAGGCGTATCCCAAGGTGACTTGGCTCGCTATCTTGGGATTAAATTTGAAGATGAATCAAGTCGCAGATACGCTGCTAACGTAATTCGTGCAGCAAAAATTGCATTAACTAGGTTGGCAAAAAATACAGCAAAAATAGAGGATGGTATTTTCAGTGATGCAAGGGGTCATGGGTTAAACCGCCGCCATTCATTTTCGTCCGATCAATTACGTAAGTTAACTCTTCGATGGATTGAATGCCACCCAGCACGAATTCTAATTCCACAACAAGATAACGAGTGATTGTTTTAGGAGCAACCAGTAGTGGAGCCGCACTCAGCACATTTAAGACATGTACCTCTTCTCTGCATGTTACTTCCACCACATTTGCTACAAATTTCACCAGTGAATCCTTGCTCACGAGAAATCCGCATCCTCTTTTGTTCAGATGTTTCTGTTACATCTAGAGTTAGTTGAATATCTCTCTTTTCCCCTTCATGTCTAACAACACCATCAGGGGTTGCTTCGGGTCTGCTAATTGACATAGCGTCTAAATCTTCTAGAGATACTTGAGCCAGGTCATCACGTTCAAGATATTGAATTGCCAGCTCACGGAACAAATAATCGACAATACTTGTAGCCATCTTTACACGATTACTTCCACCCTGCACCATCCCACTTGGCTCAAACTTTTGGAATGTAAATGATTTCACAAATGCTTCAAGTGGTACGCCATATTGCAGACCAATTGATACTGAAATTGCAAATTGATTCAACATTGAACGCCATGCAGCACCCTCCTTTGACGTGGTGATCATAATCTCTCCAACCTTCCCATCATCATAAGTGCTAGATGTAAGATACACTGTATGCCCCCCCACTCGTGCTTTCATTGTGTTTGATCCACGACTATCTGGAAGGGGCCTCCTAGTAGCAACATAGTTCTGTGATACTACTTGAGCAACCATCTCAGCCTGCGGTTTTGGTATTGGTAGTCTTTCAACAACTTTCTTCACTACTACATCTACCTCATCCTCTTCCTCTTCTTCAACAACAATGGTTGGCGGTACTAGAGAGGACATCAATGGTTGAGATAATTTACTCCCATCACGGTATAGGGCACACGCTTTATTTCCTGTTTTCCAACTACGAGCATAAGCCTCTTTAACATCTTCAATAGTTACATCACTTGGCATGTTAATTGTCTTTGAAATTGCACCTGAAATAAATGGTTGCGCGGCAGCCATCATATCCACATGTGATTCCCATCGAATTGATCTTGTTCCATAAGCACCACACGGTTGTGCGCAATCAAATACCGCCAAATGTTCATCTTTGAGGTGTGGAGCGCCTTCTATAGTGGCCTTTCCAAAAATGTAGTCATTTGCATTTTGAATTTCTTCAGCAGAATAACCCAATAAACCTAGGACATCAATAAATGGGTCTGCTAAATTTTCTTCTGTAAGTCCAAGAGCTTCTAAACAGAAACTCTCACCTAATATGTTTGGAGAGGTTAGACTTCTGACATCAAAAACATCTCCAAATGAATTATCCATTTTAGCGAATTCAGCTTCAGTAAATCCTTTTTCAATTAATGACCCAGTGCTAATACTATGACAACCAGAAAATGACCCAGTCCCCATAACGTAGTTTATCATATCCACAACTTCATTTTTACTATAACCAAGATTTGTCAAACCAGATTTCAATCCAGTGGCGGGTATTCTCAAAGTACCCCCTCCCGCTAGAGTTTTGTATTGGACAATCGAAAACATTGGTTCCACTCCAGTGGTGTCCGCACCCATCACCAAACCGATTGTTCCTGTTGGAGCAATTACAGTTGTCTGTGCATTTCTATAACCATATTCTGTTCCCATCATTACTGCTTGATCCCAAGAAGAGCGAGCAGCCTCTAACAAATCATTAGGGCAATGTTTTGCATTTATTCCCATAGGTAATTCTGATAGATTTTCATATTCATCACCCTCGACATCGTATGCTGCACGTTGATGATTCCTCATTACTCTGAGCATGTGTTCGCTATTTCCTTCGTATTGTTCGAATGCACCCAAGAAAGTAGCCATTTCAGCAGATGTTTTGTTAGTTTCACCAGTCATAATATATGTAAGTGCTCCACAAAAC
>CAYTJO010000179.1:818-3205 GCA_964438215.1 uncultured Rhodospirillaceae bacterium | reverse complement strand
GTGAAAATATTTATATTGCAATTTTAATTGCATCTATTGCTACCTATGTATGTAGATCAGCAGGCGTAATATTTTCTAAAAAACTAAATGTAAATTCAGATTTATTTAATTGGATAGAGTGTATATCAATGGGAATAATAATTTCTGTAATTTCAAAGATTATTTTTTTTCCTGAAGGCCTGCTTGTTGAAACATCTCTGCTAAACAGAATTCTAACTATTCTATTTTTATTAATTATTTTTTTTATCAGCAAGAAAAATATATTAATTTCATTAGTATCTAGTACTATATTTTTTACAATAATTAATAGTATGTATTAAAAACTATTTAATTTTTGAAAAATCTGTTGGGTTCATAAGTTGATTTTTCATGTCTACTATAAGGTTTTTCACTTTTACAACATATGATTGGAATTGCGGAGTTTTACTTAATATATTCCTCCTTTTTTGTCTATCTTCAAAATTTTCATATCCATATAAATGAACTACTTCATTTACATTTCCTATTTCTGTGTAAAAAAAACCTAATTGATTCCCTAAAATTTTTGTATGAGTTTCTCTGATTTCTTTATCGTAAATATTTATAAAGTTCTGCACTTCTCCTGGTTTTATTGTATAAGTTCTAAGTTCTATAATCATGGTTACCCTCAATATTTATTTAATTTTTCTTTTAGTTTCTGTATTTCTATTTTTAGAACTTCAAGTTCTCTTTTATTTTCTCCCAATGTTCTTTCAAAAATTCTTCCTGCAATTTTAAAGTTTCCTTCTGCTTCTTTATAATTTCCTTCTTTGATAAGTAATTGTCCTTTTGTTTGGTAAGCTCTAGCTCTATAAAGAGCTGATCTTCTGCTTAACTCTGATATTTGTCCAGGGTTATTTGCTATAACATTGCTCATAATATTTAAAACCTTATTATGTTCTATTATTGCTTCATCTAATATATTTTGTTTTCTTAATGATAAAGCTAAATAGTTATATGCTTCTGCCATATCTGGATTATAATCAGTGATTAATTTTTCCCTAATGCCCACTACATTTCTAAATTCTATTTCAGCTAATCCATATTTACTAAGTTCTAGAAGCAAACGGCCTTTATTTTCGTACAAGGTAGCAGTTGTTAGATGATTTTTTCCAAACTCCTCAATAGAAAGATTTAAAGCCTTTTGATTACTTTGAAGAGCATCACTATAGTTTTTTTCCTTATAGTATTTATTAGTTAGCCTATATTCTTTTTTTAATTCTGTGCTTTGAGAAAATAAATTAAAATTATATATTAGAAAAAGAACTATTATTATTAATTTCATTTTTATGATTTCTGATAATAAGTTAATACACCTGAATAATAATATGAAAATATTTTTTTTTCTATTATTAAAATGATTAGTAAATTATTACTTAATTTACAAATGAAGAATATGTTATATCAAATCCTACTTAAAATAATACTAAATATAATTTTTTTAAAGTTGAATGATAATTTGTTAATTATTAAACTAAACTCATGAAGGAATTATATATTACAGGTGCTGGAGTAAGTGCAGAAAGTGGAATCCCAACATTTAGAGGAAAAGATGGTTTCTGGACTATAGGAAGTAAAAACTAAACTCCTCAAGAAATGGCTACTAGATATAAGTATGAGAACAATCCTATAGAATTTTTAGTTTGGTACTATAAAAGGTTTGCTAAATATAGAAACATCCTGCCAAATAAAGTACATAAGTGGCTTTCAAATAAGAAACTAATAACACAGAATATTGATGGATTAGATGGGAAAGCTGGAAATAAAGACTATATAGCAATTCATGGAAGGCTAGATAAAGTAACTGTATTTCATGATCAAGGACTAGAAGTTGAAATATTAGACGCTCCTTGGAATACTATTTCAAATGAGTGTCCTGATGAAGAAGATAAAGAAAAACTTTCATACATATTGCTAGATTTTTTTAAAATATCAAAGTCAACACTTAGACCAGAAAAAATGAGTTCATTAAAACCATTTGTGCTACTATTTGATGAATTTTATACTAATATTTATAAAATTAATGAGGCTGAAAGCTGGATAAAAAACTCTAAAAAAATAATATTTTTAGGAACCTCCTTTAGTGTAAATATTACATCAATTGCATTAAGCCATGCTTATACAAATAAATCTATTATAGAAATTGTAGACCCCAAACCTATAAGGTTAAATATAGATAACGTAAAGTATCACAAAATGACAGCTAAGGAATATATACAAAATCTCTCTGGATAAATAATAATATTAAATGTACGAAATTTATTTATCTAAAGATATTTTTAAAAACAAATGACAGTCTTTCTATTACATTAATTTAATGACTTTGACATGCCTTCAGGTCTTCTGAAGTATATTTTTCATTAGTCTTA
>CAYTJO010000179.1:0-808 GCA_964438215.1 uncultured Rhodospirillaceae bacterium | reverse complement strand
AAAAAAATATGTAAAAAATTTTCATAACTCATTATTCTAATAAAAATTATGATAAAATTAGAATTTAAAAAAATAGGAAGACTAGAAGAACAACTATACGTAACCAATTACACTTTAAATGAAAGATTAAAATTTAATGAAGTGCTTCTAGAAGTTCTTTTTTTTCCTATAAATCCCGCAGACTTACTTTTAGTAGAAGGTAAGTATGCCTCTCCTCTACCTTCTCTGCCTTCCTCAATAGGAGCAGAGTGTGTAGCGAAAGTAAAAAAGATTGGTAAAAATGTAACAAGAGTAAATATTAATGATATTGTCATTCCGTTAACTAGAAATAACTGGTCAGAAAAGCTGAAGATAGATCAAGATAACTTAATAAAAATTAAAAATAATATTAATTTACTGCAAGCAAGTATGCTAAAGGTAAATCCTGCTACAGCATACTTAATGTTAAATAATTATGTCAAACTAAATCCTGGAGATAAAATCTTACAGAATGCATCTAATTCAGGTGTTGGAAGCTACATTATTCAACTAGCAAAACATTATAAAATAAAAACTATCAATTTAATTAGAAGAAAAGCAGTATCTAAAATTTTAAAAAAATTAGGAGCTAATAATGTAATATTAGATAATAAAAATAATGGTAAATTAAATAAATTAAATGCAAAATTGTTTATAGATGCAGTAGGAGGTCCAAAAGTTAATAGTTTAGCATCTTGTTTACAGGATCATGCAACGATAATAAACTATGGTTTATTATCAGGAAAAAATATAGAAATAGATTCACATAAAATAATTTTTAATAATATAA
>CAYTJO010000178.1:0-3218 GCA_964438215.1 uncultured Rhodospirillaceae bacterium | reverse complement strand
CGGACAGTTTCGCGTTCTCATTCGATACTAACTTCCCTATCTGTTTCTATTTCCTGTTATCTAATGTCTTAACCTAATATCAATCTTCAAGAGTTGTCGATTAGTTCCACACCCTTTTTACAGAGCGTTTCCCCAATCTTGACCTATTATCATGGGTTTGATTTGTCGAAACTCGTCTCCCCCATTCAACTAGGCAGATCAACACCGAGGTGTTTCTCTCTTCCTGCAAAGACTTTCAGAATCATTAGCCGTAACTAATTCATCATCCGGTCAGCGCCTCAACGATTTCTCGTATTGGCAGTCGACTTCTACCCCCGAGGGGCCCACGCCGACGAACGGGCACGGGGTCCGGCCGAGGCCGTCCCCACCACTCCTCAGGAGCAGCAAACTCACGGAGGGTGCGAGGGGGCGATAAATCTTTCGATTCGGGGATGGATTTTCGGGCGGAAAAATGTTATTATTACCTTTTATTCCACTGGAAGGGTGAGGGTGATTTTTTGTTTTTAACCCCTTAATGCGCGTAATCTATCTTTCATTGAATTGCGTTTTGATTCGGATGTTTCATCTGAATCTTTGTTACTTTGTTCGTTGTTCATTCTGCGTTCGAATAATTCTTTTTTGAATAATAATACTCGTCCGTCATCGAGGCCTATTGCTATCCTATCATCTCGACTATTTAGAGCCCTGATTCGTGGCAAATCTGTAAATTTGATAATTGGATCCCCATTTGTAGCAGATAGTACCCATATTGTCCCGTGTAACCCATTCCAAGTAGCTAACCAACAAGTATTCTCACCATTGAAATCAAAGCCAACCACACACTCATCTAATGGGGAAGATAAATCGGAAACCCATAATATATTGGAAGATGAAAGGGCTCTTACCAAACCATCATCACCACCAGAAATAGTTAATGCCCCATCAAAAGATATTGTGTGAACCCCCTCGTTAGAGGATTTATCTAAATCGTTCAAACTTACCGAATCCTCGTCAAGAATTGAAATCAATCCCGATGAATGTCCGAACAAGGTCGTGCCATCTGACGTTGCCCCACACAAAATTGGGTCATCATCAGCTATTGAATGATGTTTACAATCATCATCACTCTGCCTCATCAAACCACAACGTGGCCGACCCAAACCCATAGTCGCATATCCACCAACATCAATAAGTAAATGCCAGGGCCTTTCTTCAAATGTATCTTGTCTGATTATTATACCCTTATTGTCAAAACGCCAGCAAGTTGATTCAATGAAATCATTTAATTCAATTTCATAAACTGATGAGGTCGCAATTACCCTACTACCATCATCCATACAATCAACTAAATCTGATGAACCAATCAAAGTCTGCCTCCAGTTTTCTTCACCTGTTTTGGCATCAATACAACTAATTTCATTTCCTGCAGTTGCGCATATGAACGGAGGATTAGCTTCACTCGCACCACACATTCTCTCCACCCTATCCTCTGCTTGTGAATTCCAAAGTTGCTCACCTTCACCATCCCAAGCCCTCAAATTACCATCCCAATCACCAGCATAAAGCCGATTATTACCTAACAAAACGCAAGAGGTCGCGGCGGGCATGTCGCGCACGTACCAAATGTAGTCCTCGATAGCCGCCACGGCTAGTGGTATGGCTAATTGGCTATGTTCCTTCTCATCCCATACATCAATCAAAGGGCATAGAGTGACCCAATCTTATCTGAGAGATAATCTACAAATGCATCTGGTTTGGGTTGTTCCCCTGTTGCCTCTTCAATCAAATCTGATGGTTCTAATATTGAGGCCCTCTCGTGCACGTGTTTGCGCATCCATTCTAATAATGGTGTAAATTCCCCATTACGAATTTGGTTATCTAAATCAGTGATTTCTTTTCTAGCTGCAACTAAAAGTTGGGCAGAGTAAAGGTTGCCGAGAGTGTATGTTGGGAAATATCCAAACGCTCCAAAAGACCAATGAATGTCTTGGAGAACACCTTCTGTGCGTGTAGGGGAGCGCATCCCAAGAAATTCTTCATACATATCATCCCAAGCATCAGGAAGATCGTCAACTTCTAATTCGCCATTAATGAGTTTCTTTTCAACCTCATATCTAATCATAATATGAAGATTGTATGTTGCTTCGTCAGCCTCTACACGAATTAGACTTGGTTCTACTTGATTTACTGCCTGCCACAACATTTCTGGAGTTACGTCTTTGAAGTTATCAGGGAAAAATTTCTGCCACAAAGGAAAAGACCATTCGCAAAACTCTAGAGAGCGCCCGACTTGATTCTCCCACAACCTGCTTTGACTCTCATGAATCCCCAAACCATTAGCCTCGCCCACTGGTTGGAAATCGAGGTTTCTTGGCCTCCCCTGTTCATACAGAGCATGTCCTGTTTCATGCATTGTCCCAAATATTGCACCGTAAGGCTCCTTCTCGTCATACCGTGTTGTCCAACGCACATCATCGGGGTTTGAGCCCCCACAGAATGGATGTGTTGATTCGTCTCTACGACCTGCTTCGAAGTCGAAACCAATAGCCTCTGAAATGGCTTGACTAAGTGCTTCTTGAGATGCTTTTGGCCAAGGATGTTTGTGTACCCAACTACAATCTGGCTTTTCATCAAGTTCAGAAACCGCCTTAATTAAAGGAACTGATGACTCCCTTAACCCGGCAAAAAGGGGATCTAGTTTAGCAACTGATAAACCCGATTCATAGAGATCGAGAAGTGCATCGTATGGATTATCTTCGTAACCTAAGTATCCCGCTAATTCTCTAGACATGTCGATCATTTTAGCAAGATCATCTCTGAATATTGAGAAGTCATTTTTCTCCCGAGCTTCAGTCCAAGAAACTATGCTTTTTGAAGTGTGACGAGCTTTCTCTTCAACAAATTCCGTCGGCTTTTTGGTTGCTTTATCATATGAATCTCGAATAATCCTAAGATTTCCTATTTCAATTTCATTATCTCCAACATCTGATTCTGCTTTTGTGAGTAATTCCCCTACCCTGGCGTCGGTCATTCTTGTATGCCCTTCTTTAGACAACCAAGCAAGTTGTTCCGCTCGGAAAGTTGCTGCTTTAGGTGGCATCATTACTTCTTGGTCCCAGCCAAGTAATCCACTAATTTGCCCTAACACATCTAATTCTCGCATGCGCCCCATCAGTTCGTCATATGCTTCGCCCATGACCTGCGAAATGCCCATCATATCTCAAACCTGCGGGAGATGA
>CAYTJO010000177.1:0-3329 GCA_964438215.1 uncultured Rhodospirillaceae bacterium | reverse complement strand
TCTGCAGACAATAGATGCCCAAAACTAAAAGTTAATTTTTTATTGTCATACAAACAAAGTACATTCTTCAGAGGTCTAGCCCACCTTAAATTGTTATTTCCCCACTTCATAGATTTTTTCCAAGCAACTCTTTTTAATTCTGCTTCTATTATAGTTACCAACAAATTCTTTATATTTGGTTTATTAGTATTTTTAAAAAAGTAATACTTGCCCTTTTCAGTATTTTTAATAATTAATTTATTTTTTTTTGTATTAAAGGATTTTGCAAAGCCAACTATAGCTATTTCAGGAGAGTCATAACGGGGTCCTTTTATTAAATCCTTAGACTTTTCTAATTCTAGTTTTAAATTAAATAAAACTATAATAATCCTTTTAGGAGTAAAAAAATAATCTTCTTTTTCTACTTTAATATTTTCTTTTATAAGACGACTCTTAATTAAATTTTTTATGTTTATAACAGACTCTTTCAAGAAAGAAGCTGGCATCTCCTCGTTATAAAACTCTAATAAAAAATCAGCCATTATTTTTCCCTAAATCTGAGACATATTTTTCACAACATAACTTTACTATATCTCTAACCCTCTTTATATATTCTGCTCTTTCAGAAACACTTAAAACTCCTCTTGCATCTAGTAAGTTAAAGTAATGACTAGCTTTGATACACTTTTCATATGCTGGATGAACTAAACTCTCACTTATTAAATCTTTGGCCTCAAACTCTGAACTAGCAAAGGATTTTTTTAAATTCTCTACATTAGCATAATTAAAGTTATAATATGATTGCTCAACTTCATTTTTGAAAAATATATCTTTATAGGAAACTCCGTCATCGTTCCATTTTAGTTCGAAAATAGACTCTTTTTTTTGAATAAACATTGCTAATCTTTCTAAGCCATATGTTATTTCTCCAGTAATAGGATTACAATCGAGTCCTCCAATTTGTTGAAAGTATGTAAATTGTGTTACTTCCATGCCATTACACCATACTTCCCAGCCTAAACCCCATGCTCCTAATGTTGGGCTTTCCCAATCATCTTCTACAAACCTAATATCATTATTTTCAGAAGTTATTCCTAGATATTTTAAACTTTCTAAATAAAGTTTTTGTATGTTTTCTGGAGAAGGTTTTAATACTACTTGAAATTGATAATATTGTTGCATTCTATTTGGGTTTTCTCCATATCTTCCATCAGACGGCCTTCTACAACTCTGAACGTAAGCACAGTTCCATCTTTCAGAACCTAAACTTCTCAATAATGTGGCAGGATGAAATGTTCCTGCTCCAACTTCAAGGTCTAGTGGTTGCAATAAAATACATCCTTTGCTTTGCCAGAATTGTTGCAACTTAATAATTACATTTTCAAAACTAATTTTTTTAGACTTTTTGTTACTCATATCAGTTATTTTTTTCTCCGCAAACTGGACAAACTTGGGTATCTTCCCTGCTGTAAAAGTTTCCACATTTTTTACACTCACTTAGAGCTTCATAAAACTCTTTTTTTTCCTCTTCATGATTACTTAAATTATTTTTTTCGCTTTGCCTCTTTTCAATAATCCTAAATATTTGCCATACAAAAAATATGACAAGTAAAAGGAAAACTATCTTAGGAAGACTAAATCCAAACATTTCAAGAATTTAATTTATTAAATATTTTAATAACTACAAATCATATTTAGACCAAATTAACTTTTCGTCTATACGTTTAAATAAACTATCAATCATATTTTCTCCCTCGCTGCCAGAAAAAAACTTTTGTTTAAACCAAGATTGTTTTTTTGAAAAGTCTTTAAATTTAATTTCTTTTCCAAACTTTTTTTTCATAACTGAATAGTAATCACCTATATTATCAATTAACCCTAATTCCATAGCTTTTCTTCCACTCCAAATACCAGCATTAAAAACAGTTTCATCAGAAACTTTTATTCTTTTTCCGCGTCTTTTTTTGATCCAATTAATAAATTGTTCATGTAAATCTTTTTGAATGCTCTTAATTTGATCTATGTCTTCTTTTCTCTCTGGTAAAAAGGGATCTAACATGCCTTTGTTTTTACCTTCTGTATAAACTCTTCTTTCTATTCCAAGCTTTTTAATTGCCTCTACCACACCAAATCCTGAAGAAATAACACCAATACTACCCACAATAGAACTTTCCATAGCATATATTTTATCTGCGGCACAACTAAGCCAATACCCACCTGAAGCTGCAACATCTTCTATGAAAGTATACACCGGCATTTCTTTTTCTAAAGAAAGTTCTCTTATTCTATTAGAAATAAGACTAGATTGAACTGGAGACCCTCCTGGAGAATTTACTAATAATGCTACCGCTTTAACATTTTTGAAATTAAAAGCCTTTGATAACGAATCTGATAAATCATTAAGATTTAAGTTATTCTTACTTCCCAATCTTCCCTCAGGAGAAATAATACCTGATAATTTGATTAAAGCTATTATTGGTGTTTTTGAAAAAAACAATATTCTTCCTTTCTTATTATATATAATTTAAATTAAAAAAAAAAAAATAGTAACTAAAATAATTAAAAATATTCAATATTATAGTGACATTTGAAAATAAAGTTATATCTTAATATATATTTGCTAGAATTATTATTCCATCATAAAATATAGTATTATTTTGTTTGAATTAAATACAAAAAACGGAAAAACGTTAACTCTCGATGAGCATGACACTCTTATTGATAGCTCTCCTTATGAAATAGTCAAAGAAGATATTAATAAAGTAAATAAATTTATTATCAGTGAACTAAGATCTGATGTACCATTAATTCCAATTATATCAGAGCATCTACTAAAATCTGGAGGAAAACGTATTAGACCTACATTAACTGTATTGTTTTCCAAATTATTTGGCTATCACTTTGGAAATAGGCACGTTGAGCTTGCAGCTTGTATAGAATTAATTCATATGGCTTCAATCTTACATGATGATGTTGTTGATGAAAGTAAACTGAGAAGAGGAAAGACTACTGCTAATAACCTTTGGGGAAATAAATCAAGTATTTTAGTAGGAGATTACCTTTTCAGTAAATCATTTCAAATTATGACTAGAGATGATGACTCTACTGTTATGAAAACTATTGCAGATGCCTCTCAATTATTAGCGAAAGGAGAAGTTATGCAACTTAGCCTTACTAATAATTTAGATACTACTAAAGAGAAATATATAAAAGTAGTAGAAGGAAAAACATCTGGCTTGTTTTCTGCAGCTTCAATACTTGGTGGCATAATAACAACCCAAAAACAAGAAATGCTAAATAAACTGAATTTATTTGGAAAGTACTTAGGAATAGCATTTCAAATTTTAGAT
>CAYTJO010000176.1:0-3358 GCA_964438215.1 uncultured Rhodospirillaceae bacterium | reverse complement strand
GAGTTCTACCAGTTTTAGGATATACTTCTATTAATGACAATCCTTCTTTAGTCTCTAGAGTTTGATAATATGTTATTGCTTTTTTTTCATTATTTTCGATCACTGTCATTTTTTCAATTCCGTTAAGATTTACTTTGGATATAGGTGCTTTAATAGATCCCGCTAAACATTTCGGCTTACCAATCGCTAAAGTCCAATAAGTTTTTTTTACTTTATTCTCTTTGAATAATTTTGTTATGTCTTTAGCTGTTTCTTTTGACTTAGCTATTATTAAAATTCCAGTAGTGTTTCTATCAATCCTGTGAGTTAATCTTAGAGAGCAAGCATCAGAACATAAGCAAGATAACCCATCATCAACGCTAAAGCTGATTTTTGATCCTCCCTGAACAGGGATGCCGTATGGTTTATTTAATATTAGTATAAACTCATCTTCATATAACACTGATTTTTGAAGAAGTGTTTTAAATTTTTCTGGCAAAAAAACCTTGTTTTTATGATTTTCATTTGAAACTATATTATCTTTATAGTAAATCTTATCTAGATGAAAAACCTTATAACTAGCACTTTTTTTTTTACCATTTACCTTAAATATTCCTAACCTAATTTTTTTTTGAATTATTGAATAAGGAATGGTAGAAAAATATTTTACGAGTAACTTGTCTAATCTTAAGCCTTGTTCATCAGGGCTTACTAATATAAATTTTAAGTTAGACATATCATTACATGGTTTGCACAGAAGATTATGCTAATAACTAAAAAATATACAAAAAGCACTAAAACAGCAATTATTAATTTTCTTGTATTACTTCTTTAGTCTTTTTCTCCTCAGATTTAACAGTAACTTTAGCTTCTTTGTTTCTATCTATGAACTCAATTATTGCCATAGGAGATGAGTCTCCATATCTAAAACCTTTTTTAATAATTCTAGTATATCCTCCATTTCTATCTCTATATCTATCAGGTAACTCAGTCATAATTTTATTCAAATCTGCTGATTTTGGTAATTTTGAAATCAATTGTCTTCTAGCATGAAGAGTTCCTTTTTTTCCTATGGTAATCATTTTTTCTATTACAGGTCTCAGGTCTTTAGCTTTTGGAAGAGTAGTAGTAATTTGCTCATGTTTAATTAAAGCTGCAGCCAAATTTTTAAATAATGCTTTTCTATGTGCACTACTTCTATTTAACTTTCTACCACTGATTTTATGTCTCATTATATTTTCCTAGTTTAGTAAGGATCCTCTATTTGTTTTGCTAAGTTTTCAATATTTTCTGGGGGCCAATTTTCTATGTGCATTCCTAAACCTAAACCCATTTCAGATAGAACCTCTCTTATTTCATTTAAAGATTTTCTTCCAAAGTTAGGAGTACGAAGCATTTCATTTTCTGTTTTAAGAACTAAATCTCCTATATAAAGTATATTATCGTTCTTTAAACAATTAGCTGATCTTACGGAAAGTTCTAGTTCATCTACTTTTCTTAAAAGATTTGGATTTAGCTTTGGTTCAGATTCAGTTTCTACTTCCTTAACTTCTTCTTCTTCTTCAAAGTTAACAAAATAAGAAGCCTGATCAGAAATAATTCTGCCAGCCAAAGCTACAGCGTCTTCAGGAATAATTGTTCCATTGGTTTTAATTTCCATTGTTAATTTATCATAATCAGTTGCTTGCCCTACCCTAGTATTTTCAACCTTGTAGGCAACATTTCTTATAGGGCTAAAAATTGCGTCTACAGGAATTAATCCGATGGGGTTTTCTTTTGTTGTATTTAATGATGATGGAACATATCCCTTACCTTCTTCTACAGTAAGAGTCATCTTGAATTCAATATCCTTATTAATGTTACAGATAATTAGGTCTGGATTTAATATATCTATATTTGCTAAAGGTTCTATCATAGAAGCCGTGACCTGACATGGTCCTTTCACGGATAAATTAAGTTTTTTAGTTCCTCCTTCATGTATTTTTACTGCTAATTGCTTTACATTAAGAGTAATTTCTACGACATCTTCAGCTACTCCAGGAATAGATGAAAATTCATGAAGCACCTGATCAAACTTTACTGCTGTTACAGCTGATCCTCTAATTGATGATAATAATACTCTTCTAAGTGCATTTCCTAAGGTCTGTCCAAAACCTCTCTCAAGTGGCTCTACCACTAAGGTAGCGTCTCTTAATTTATCATTACCAGGAGTAAATTCAATCTTTGATGGTTTAATTAGTTCTTGCCAGTTTTTTTGTAGCACTTTATTTTCCTTATATATTAATTAGTTAATGATATTTTTTAGTCTTATACTCTTCTCCTTTTAGGAGGTCTACACCCGTTATGAGGTATAGGAGTAACATCTTTAATAGATGTAATGATAAAACCTGTTGCTTGAAGTGCTCTAAGAGCGGACTCTCTTCCTGCGCCAGGTCCTCTTACTTGAATTTCAATTGTTTTGACACCATTCTCTTGCGCTTTCTTTCCTGCAGTCTCGGCAGCTAATTGAGCAGCAAAAGGAGTTGACTTTCTTGATCCTTTAAAACCTTCTGAACCAGCTGATGACCAAGATATTGTATTACCTTTTGGATCTGTAATTGTTATAATTGTATTATTAAATGTATCATTTACGTGTGCTACGCCAATATGTATAATTTTTTTTATTTTTTTTTTTTTTGTTTCTGCCATTTTATTAAGCTTTCTTTTTACCTGCAACAGGAGCTGCTTTTCCTTTTCTTGTTCTTGCATTAGTGTTTGTTCTTTGTCCTCTAACAGGCAGGCCTTTTCTATGCCTTAAACCTCTGTAACATCCTAGGTCTATTAATCGCTTAAGATTAACTGTAACTTCTCTTCTCAAGTCACCTTCAACTGTGTAGTTTTTTTCTACTATATCCCTTATTCTTGTTAACTCTTCTTCGGTAAGACTATTTACTCTTTTATTAGGTTCAAGTGATGCATCTTTGCATATTTTTTTTGCTATTGTTGTCCCAATACCATAAACATAAGTAAGAGCAACTTCTATTCTTTTTCCACTAGGTATATTTACACCAGATATCCTTGCCAACTTATTCTCCTAAATGAAATTTTCTTATAAAAAGCTCTATTATAGTAAAGGTTTTAATCAAGTCAACTAACATTATATACCTATTACTTTTTTAATATCTTCAAATACTTTCTCAATCTCTTGCATGCCATTAATATTAAACAATATTTCTCTTTCTTCATAAAATGGGATTAATGGTTGGGTCTGAGAGTTATAAGATTTAAATCTATTTTTTATTATATCTGGCTGGTCATCAGATCTGCCTCTATCAATTAACCTTTTTATAATATCCTCTTCATCAACTTTAATTCTTAAAACATATTCAATTTTCTGACT
>CAYTJO010000175.1:0-3365 GCA_964438215.1 uncultured Rhodospirillaceae bacterium | reverse complement strand
ACTAGAAAATAAATTTAGGTATAAATTTTGTGAAATAATTAAGGCTCCTGAGATAGTAATATTAGAAAAAGAAAAAACTACTACCCTAATTAAAAAAATTCAAAAAATTATAAAATCAAAAACTGGAAACTACTGGAAAAAAAAATTTTCTGGCGAAGAAAATGTTTGTTGCACTCTAGTAGAAAAAGTAGAAAATTTATTTAAAGACCCTCATATAATAAAAAAACAATTATTGGAAAATAAAATAGACTATAAAAAAAACCTTTTTCCTATAATTCCTACGGTAATTGATAGTAATTTATCCTTAGATGAGAATAAACAAAAAGCGCCCTTGCTTGCAGAACACAACTGTATTATTAATGATTTATGAATAATATATTAGTTATAGAAAGAAAATTTTGCAAAAATACTATTTATAAGCTTTGTAAAAAAAAAAATTAAAAAATAATTATTATTGAAAATAATTTATTAGAGATTTTAAATGGGAAACAAAGAAAAATTAATAAACTAATTCTAATCACTGAGAATATTTTGGCTAGAAATTCTGATATTTATAAATTTATAAAAAGCTATATTAGAAATAAAAAAATATTTTTTGTAGAAATTGGATATAAAAAGTCTAAAATCTCTCAAGACAAAGCTATTTCTGATGCTCTTATAAATGGAGCTGGAATTAATACTGAAAGTATTTTAGAAAAAATAATCAATTCGAAAAATGACTAATTTCATACCCTATAACAAAAGTTTGAAATCTATTAAAGCCTATGAGCCAGGAAAGTCTTCAAGCTTACATAAATCAAGATCTCCATTAATAAAACTCTCCTCTAATGAATCTTGTTTGGAGTTTAGCAAGCCAACATTAAAAAAAATCAATCAAATTAATGTTAAGCTATCGAAATATCCTGACCCAAAAGCAAATACATTAAGAGATAAAATTGCCAAGCTATATAACATTAATAAAGATAATATTATTTTTGGAAATGGATCTGATGAAATATTTTTTTTAATTTGTAATGCTTATCTTACTAAAGGTCTTGAAGGTTTATACTGTAAATATGGATTCTTAATTTATCCTTTAGCAATTAAAGCAGCAGGTGGTAAGTCAGTTTTTGCGAATGAAAAAGACTATCGAGCTGATATTCATAGTCTTATAAAAAAAACTAATAATAATACAAGGGTGTGTTTCATTGCAAACCCTAATAATCCTACGGGAACTTATTTAAAAAAGAATGAAATTAAAACGTTAAGAAAAAAACTTCCTCCAAAATGTTTATTAGTAATTGATTCTGCTTACTCAGAATATGTAACAAAAAATGATTACTCTGACACAATATCTTTTGCAAAACAAAGAAAAGATATAATTGTAACCCACACATTTTCAAAAATATTTGGATTATCTGCAGTAAGATTAGGTTGGGCATATTGCCCTAATGAAATTGTAGAAGTATTAGAAAGAATAAGACCTGCCTTTAATGTCAATTCATATGCTCAAGCAATGGGGAATATAGTGCTAGATGATAAAGTTTTTTTAAAAAACTCTATAAAGCATAATTGCTACTGGAAAAATTGGCTCTCAGAAGAATTTTATAATCTTGGAATAAAAATAATTCCAAGCGTTGCAAATTTTGTTACTATTATGTTTAAAGATAGCCTCTCTGCATCTAAATTTGCAGAAAGCTTAGAAAAAAATAATATTTTTGTAAGAAATTTAAATGCTTATAAAATGAATAACTGCTTAAGAATAACTGTTGGAACAGAGTTGCAAAATAAAAGACTATTAAAATTGTCTAAAAAAATTTTAAGGAAAACCCAATGATTTTATATGATTATCCTAAAGCTCCCAATCCTATGAGGGTTAGACTATTTATTTATGAAAAAAAAATTAACCTCAAAACAATATTAGTAGATTTAAGAAAACAAGAACATTTCAAGCCAAAATACTTAAAGCTAAATTCATGGGGAACTTATCCTTTCTTAAAAGTTAATAAAAAAATAATTAAAGAAAGTATTGCTATATGTAGATATTTAGAAATCAAACATCCAACTCCAAACTTATTTGGAAAATCAGCTCTGGAGCAAGCACTTATAGAAATGTTAAGAAGAAAAGTAGAAATTGATGGATTGAATTCAGTAGGAGAAGCCTTTAGAAACTCTGCAGAAGCATTTAAAAACAGAGCTCTTCCTGGCCAAAGAAATATAAGGCAAATTCCTGAACTTGTAAAGAGAGGCAAGTATAGAACTAACTTATTCTTTGATTTTTTAGATCAGCACTTGAAAGAAAATAGATATATAGCTGCAAATAGATTTACTATGGCTGATATAGATGCATACGTAACATATAGCTTTGCAAAATGGATAAAAATAGATGGAGCTAAAAATAGAAATAATTTAAATAATTGGTTAAAAAAAATAGAAAAAAGAAAATCTATTAAAATTTATAGTAATCTTTTTTCTTAGATAGCTTGTATAAAGGAGAAATATGTTTGATTTTGTAAGAGATACCTCAGTCCAAAAATTGGTAAAAAAAACGTTGCATGGATGTGACGATGGAGAACTTTATGTTGAAGACTCTTTGAATGAAAGTTTTTTATTTGATGACAATGTATTAAAAAACTCGTCCTTCAGCAAAAGTAAAGGTTTCGGGCTGAGAGCAATGAATAGTGAACTCACTGGATACTCTCATTCTAATAATTTAGATTTACAGTCACTTAAAATTTCAGCAGAAACGGTATCGGCTGTAAAAAAAGGATATGCTGGTACACTTGGGCTAGAACCAGCTAGAACTAATAAAAAATTATATACAGACAATAATCCTATAGATGCAGTAGCTTACAAAAAAAAAATATCACTTTTAAAAGATATCAACGAATACGCAAGGACACTTGATGATAGAACAAGACAAGTATCAATTTCACTTTCTGGATCTTTTCAAAAAATAAATATACTAAGACCAACTGGTGAAATATTGGAAGACACCAGACCTTTAGTGAGACTTAATATTTCAATTACTTTGGAACATAAAGGAAAAAAAGAAACCGGTTCAGTTGGAATAGGAGGAAGAACCCTCTATGGAGATCTTTTTTCTGAAGAGACATGGAAAAAAGAAGTTAAAAAAGCATTGGAACAGGCGGACATTATGTTAGGAGCAAAAGAGGCTCCAGCTGGAGAGCAAACAGTAGTATTAGGTCCTGGATGGCCTGGAATTTTGTTACATGAAGCTATTGGTCATGGATTAGAGGGAGATTTCAATAGAAAAAAAATTAGTGTTTTCACAGAACTTATGGGTTCCAAAGTAGCAGATGGAGAAGTTACAGTATATGATGACGGTACAATTGAAAATAGAAGAGGATCTTATACTATTGATG
>CAYTJO010000174.1:0-3368 GCA_964438215.1 uncultured Rhodospirillaceae bacterium | reverse complement strand
GGAGACACTTTTTCTTCAGGTGCTGATCTTATGTGGATGAAAAAGTCTAAAAATTTAAACTATAAACAGAATAAAGAAGAGTCACTAGTTTTTACTCAAATGCTTAAAGCTATTGATTGTTTTCCTAAACCAACAATTTCTTTAGTAAATGGGCATGCTTTTGGTGGTGCACTTGGTATTATTGCTGCAAGTGACTATTCTTTAAGTCTTGAAAAAAGCAGATTTTGCTTTTCAGAAGTAAGGTTAGGGCTAATCCCTGCTATGATAGCTCCTTACATTATGAGATCAATTGGCTATAAATTAACAAAGAATCTTTTTTTAACAGGGGAAGTGTTTAATGCTCAAAAAGCTCTAAATATAGGGTTAATAGACGAAATTATAAAAGTGAAAGATCTAAAAAAAAGTACATCGGAATTGGTTAAAAACTTAATTAATGCAGCTCCTGTTGCACAAAATAAAATTAAATCTTTCTTAAAAAAAATACACCTAAAGCAGATTAATAACTCTCTCATAAATGAAACAGCAGAAACTATTTCCAGGATCAGGATAACAAAAGAAGCTCAAGAAGGATTAACAGCTTTTCTGGAAAAAAGAAAACCTGACTGGAGTAAAAATTGAAACCTAAAAATATTAAAATATATGAAGTAGGACCCAGAGACGGTCTACAAAATGAAAAAATAAATATTTCAATAAAAAATAAAATTAAATTTATAAATCTTTTAACACTATGTAATTATCCATATATTGAAGTAGGATCTTTTGTGTCTCCTAGATGGGTTCCTCAGATGGAAAAAAGTGATATTATTTATAAAAAAATTATAAAAAGTAACAAGTGCAACTATCCTTTATTGGTTCCTAATTTAACAGGTTTAAAAAATGCAATAGAGAGCAAAGTAAAAAATATTTGTGTTTTTACTACGGCATCAGAAGCTTTTTCAAAAAAAAATACAAACTCTAGTATAGAGAAAACAAAAGTAAATATTAAAGAAATATTAAAAGAAGCTAACAAACATAAGATGAAAGTTAGGGCATATATAAGTTGTGTTTTGGGTTGTCCTTATGAAGGAAAAATTAGCTATAAGAAAACTTCTTTTTTGGCAAAGTTTTTAATTGATGAGGGGTGCTATGAGGTTTCTTTGGGAGACACCGTAGGTTATGGAACTCCGAATGAAACTAAAAAATTAATTCAGGAAGTTTCTAAAAAAATAGATATTTCTAAAATAGCTATGCATTTGCATGACACTTATGGTCAAGCTCTAGCAAATATTTATGCTAGTTTGCAAATGGGGGTTGCAACTTATGATACTTCTGTAGGAGGTCTTGGCGGTTGCCCTTATGCAAAAGGAGCTTCAGGTAATGTAGCTACTGAGGACGTGCTATATATGTTGAAAGGAATGGGTGTTGAATGTGGTATTGATTTACAAAAAGTAATTAAAGCTTCAAAGTTTATTTCTACAATCCTAAAAAGAAATATTTCAAGTAAAGCAGCAGCAGCTTTGATAGCTAGGTGAAATAATATGTATGATTTAAAAATAATAAACGCTAATATAATTGATGGAACTGGGGCTGCTAGTTTTTTTGGTGAAATTGGAATTAATGAAAATATAATAGTAGAAAGAGGTAAAAAGCTAGGTGCATGTAAAAATATATATAATGCTCAGGGCCATACTTTGTGTCCTGGAATAATAGATACACATACACATTATGATGCACAACTTACATGGGATAATTTAGCTTCACCATCACTAGATTTAGGAGTTACTACTGCTTTAATAGGAAATTGTGGGTTTACATTAGCTCCCTGCAAACCAGAACATAGAGATCTTAATATGTTAAACCTTACTAAAGTAGAAGGGATGTCTTATGATACTTTACGAGAGTGTATTGATTGGAATTATCAAACTTATAAAGAATATCTTGATTTATTAGAAAGAAAAAATTTAGCACTCAATATTTGTTCATATATAGGACATTCTGCTACTAGAATATGGAGTATGGGAGAGTCTGCAATGGAGAGAGAAGCTAATAACAGTGAGATAAAAGAGATGGAAAAAATAGTAAAAGATGCTATGAAGTGTGGTGCAGTAGGATTTGCAACTTCTACATTTGAAGGACATAATGGTGATGGAGGACGTCCTATGCCTTCAAGACTAGCTTCAAAGCAAGAAATTACTAGGCTTATTAAAGCAATGGCTTATCAAGGTAGGGGTGTGTTTATGCTTACCAAATCCAATAACACAAGTATAAAAGATATAGAAAGCATGATGGGGGAAGTAAAAAGGCCAGCAATGATAGCTGCTATTTTATATAATCCTGCCAAAAGGGATTGGGCTATAAATACCTTAAATGACATCGCAGTTTCTTCAGGAAAAGGATTTGAATTTTGGGGGCAAGTATCTTGCAGGCCACTTACGATGGAATTTACTATGAGAGAACCTTATATGTTAGAAGGTCTTTCGTCTTGGAAAGTATACATGACAGAAAAAGAACAAATAAAAAAAAATAATATCTTAAAAGATAAAAACTTTAGAAAAAAAGTTAAAGAAGAGATTTATGATACAACTAAGAATAAATTATTTGTAGGTGACTGGAAAAAAATTAAACTTATTCAAGCCAATAATCAAAATAATAAAAAGTATGAAGGATTAAGTATTGAGGAAATTTCTATAAAAGAAAATAAAGATCCTTTCGACTGGTTAATTGATAATACTATAACTGAATTAGGTAAAGATGATTTATTTATTGCAGAGTTGCTAAATGCAGATGAAAGTGAGGTCAAAAAGTTAATACTTCATAATAATTCAACTGTTTCCTTGTCAGATGCAGGAGCGCATTTATCATTATTATGTGATGCTGGTTATGGGCTAGATTTGCTAGGAAAGTGGAGTAGAGATTTAAGTGTTATGACTTTGGAAGAAGCAGTTTATAAATTAACAGGTAAGCAAGCAGATATATGCAGAATTCCAAAAAGAGGAAAGCTGTTACCAGGCTATTATGCTGATATGCTTTTATTTGACCCTAATCAAGTTGGAACATCAAAAGCTACTAGAGAAAATGATTTACCTGGTGGGTCTTCAAGACTTAGGGTAAATCCTTTAGGAATCAAGAATATTTGGGTAAATGGAACTAATTATTTTCATGATAAATGTTTTAATGGAAAGTTAATTAGATCCTATTTACCCTAAATAAAAGTTTAGCAATTATTACCAAATATTCTGAGCTGATACCATTGCAAAAAGCATTGGAATAGATAATAACGTGTTTGTTCTAGAAAAAAGCATAGCAGTTTTTGCAGATTTTGCTTTTTCTTCCGCATCAGCTTCAACAATACCTAAGGCTTTTTTTTGGTTTGGCCATATAACAAACCA
>CAYTJO010000173.1:0-3393 GCA_964438215.1 uncultured Rhodospirillaceae bacterium | reverse complement strand
AAAGAAACTTTCAGGCAAATGCAAAGTCTATCGAAACTAACTTAATAATTACGCAGGCTATCATTAATATCAGAAATTAATAGGGAGTTGCTTAAAAAGGATTAAACTATGGATAAAATGATACATACGGCTTTAAATAGCCTGAAGATGATATTACAAAACCAACAAATAACTTCTCAAAACATCGCTAATGCAACTGTAGTGGGATATAGAAAAGACTCTAACTCTGAATTTGGTACCGCTTATTTAAACGGAGAAGATCAATTAAATGCCAGAGTATTTTCTACTAGACAAATCGGAGTGTTTTCTAATCAACAAGGAGAATTAGAATCCACTGATAATTCTTTAGATGTTGCGATAAAGGGAGATGGTTTTTTTTTAATTCAACCCAATGAAGGAGATATAGCATTATCTAGAAGAGGAGATTTTTCTTTTGATCAAGAAGGTCAATTAAAAGATGGTGATGGTCATTTAGTTTTGGGTAATGATTTACAACCTATAATTATTCCTGCTTATAGAAGACTTGAAATTTCTTCTGAAGGTGAAATAAGAATTAATCCAATTGAAGCTCCAATAGATGCCCCTCTACAATTAATTGCTACACTAGGTTCTAATTTAGGTGAAGATTTAGATTTGGAAAAAGGACCTGATGGTATTATTAGACCTAAAACTCAAATAGATGAACAGGGTCAGGAAAATATTCCAGGCATAGAAGCTACAGGCGATGTTTTTATGGTAAATAATTATTTAGAAAAATCAAATGTTAATCCCATTGAGGAATTAATTATGACATTAGAACATCAAAGAAATTATGAGACTCATGTAAAATTTATTGATCTTGCTAAGCAAATGGATGAAGGTGGAGCAAGTTTAATGAGAGTTCCTGAATAATTATATAATTCAATAATAAAATTTGTATATTAAAAACTATTGCTACATCATTGGCATAGTCTTTGCAGAATATATAGTAAATATTCTAGGAGGTAAACCATATGGGTACAAATTCAATGCATGTAGCAAAAACGGGCTTAAATGCTCAGCAAAAAAGAATGCAAGTTATTGCTAACAATCTAGCTAACGTTAATACAACGGGTTTTAAACGAGAAAGAGTTAACTTTGAAACTCTTTTATATCAAGTTTTAAGAAGTAGTGGTGAACAAACTTCTGAAGATACAAACCTTACATCTGCTTTTTCAGTTGGTACTGGAGTTAGAATTGTGAATGCTGATAAATTATTTAGTCAAGGTAGCATTGTATCAACTGATAATGCTCTTGATTTGGCAATAGATGGTAGTGGTTTTTTTCAGGTTTTACTTCCTGATGGAAGAATTGGGTTTACTAGAAATGGAACATTTTCAAGAAATAATGAAGGCGCACTTACAACTTCAAGTGGATTTGTAATTCAACCTGAAACAGTAATACCTGAGGATGCTCAAGAGATAAATGTTTCATCTGATGGTGTCGTGTCAGTTCAACTTCCTGGAGCAGTAGAGCAAGAGGAGGTAGGGCAAATTGAATTAGCAGAATTTCAAAACAGAAACGGTCTACAACCTATAGGAGAAAGTTTTTTTGTTGAAACACCAGCAAGTGGTGAAGCAATTGTAGCTAATCCTCTTGAAGGAAGTTTTGGAAAACTTGTACAAGGAGCATTAGAAAGCTCAAATGTAAGTGTTGTCAAAGAACTAGTAGATATGATAGAGACGCAGCGAGCTTACGAAGTAAACTCAAAGGCAATTTCTTCTGTAGATGAGATGCTAAGATTTATTTCAAATAATTTATAGGAAGTTAAAATGAATATCATATTATTAATTATACCTTTTTTAATTTTATTGAGTGGATGTTCTACTTATATTGAAAATAAAAAAGCAGAAGATTTTATTCCAATACATCAGGAAATATCTTTCATTGAAGAGGATAATACTATTGATGGTTCAATATATAATGAAAAAAGTTCTGGTTTTTTTGCTAGTGATAGAAGGGCTAAAAACGTAGGAGATATACTTACAGTTACTCTTAATGAATCTTTAAGTGCAAGTAAATCAACAACAAATACTACATCTAAGCAGGACACTTTTGGAGTAACTTTGCCACCTTTATTTTCTAATGGTTCAGCCACAAGGTCTGCTAGTAATTTTGCAAAAAAAAAGCTAGGCATTGGAGATGGTGGAACTGCTAGCGCTGATCTTACAGCAGGTGCTAATCAATCATTTGCAGGTGCTGGTACTGCAGCTCAATCTAATACTCTAAGTGGTAGTATGACAGTAACAGTTGTTAGGGTATATCCAAATGGTTATCTAGAAATTAAAGGACAAAAGAAACTAATTCTAAATGATGGAAGTGAATATTTAAGATTAAGCGGTATTGTAAGACCTGAAGATATTTCAGCTAGTAATACAATATCATCTTCAAATGTAGCAGATGCAAAAATTACTTATACAAATGCTGGAGTTTATGCAGCTTCTACAAAGCCTGGTTGGTTAAGTAAGATTTTTAGAGAGATAACCCCGTTTTAAAGAGGATATTTTGAATAAAATAATTATATTATTAATTTTTATATTAAACCTACTCTCACAAACTCTTTTTGCTGATAGGCTTAAAGATTTAGTCTCTATTGCAGGAATTAGAAACAACCAATTATTAGGCTATGGTATTGTTATAGGTTTAAATGGTACCGGAGATAGTACTACAAATTTAACATTACAAAGCATTCAATCTTTAATTTCTCAATTTGATATTGTAGTTAGTACTTCAGATTTAACTGCAAAAAATGCAGCTGCAGTGATGGTAACAGCTGATCTTCCTGCTTTTTCTAAACCAGGACAAACATTAGATATAACTGTCTCTGCAATAGGAAAAGCCAAATCTTTGAGAGGAGGAACATTGCTTATGACTCCTTTAAAAGGAGCTGATGGTGAACTATATGCAATAGCTCAAGGAAATCTAGCAGTTGGAGGTTTAGGTGTTGAGGGAGCAGATGGTTCAAGTGTTTCTGTAAATATTCCTACAGTTGGACGTATACCAAAGGGAGCTACCATCGAAAAAATGGTAGAGTCGCCTTTTATAAGATCTAATAATTTAGTATTAAACTTACACCAAGGAGACTTTAGTACTGCCAATATTATTTCAGAAAAAATTAATGAAATTTTTGGTCCTGATGTAGCGGTTGCTTTAGATTCTACATCTATTAAAGTTAGATCACCAGAAGACCCAGGACAAAAAGTATCGTTTGTAAGTTTATTAGAAAATATTGAAGTTGAACCAGCTAGACCTAAAGCTAAAGTTGTTGTTAATGCTAGGACCGGAACAATAGTAATTGGTGGGGATGTAAAGGTAACACCTACAGCAGTAACGCATGGAAAGTTAACAGTTAGTATTCAGGAAGATACAGCCGTT
>CAYTJO010000172.1:0-3435 GCA_964438215.1 uncultured Rhodospirillaceae bacterium | reverse complement strand
GTGACTGATTTTTTTTTAATAAGGCTTTTGGTTAAATTTATAAGTTTTGTTTTCATATATACATATATAGTTTATAATTTTGAAAATAGCTTTAAAATTATCTACTTAAACTATAAAAATATTATGAAGAAAATTTTATTATTAGGAAGTGGTGAACTAGGAAAAGAATTTGTGATTAGTGCAAAAAGGCTAGGATGCCAAGTTATTGCCTGTGACTCTTACCCCAATGCGCCTGCCATGCAACTTTCAGATATGTCAAAAGTTTTCGATATGTTAGATGCAAAAAAGTTAAGAGATGTAATAGAAGAAGTTGTTCCTGATTTTATAGTTCCAGAAATTGAAGCTATTCGAACAGAGGAACTTTTAAAATTAGAAAAAGAGGGGTTCAGTGTAGTTCCCTCAGCAAATGCTGTTAATTTAACTATGAATAGAGATGAAATCAGGGATAGGGCAAGTTCTTTAGGTATTAGAACAGCAAAATACGAATATGCAAAAAATATAGAAGAGCTAACCAAAGCAGTTGAAAGCGTAGGTTTCCCTTGCATTGTAAAGCCTGTAATGTCTTCCTCCGGTAAAGGACAAACTATGCTTGAGACTTCAGGTGATGTAAAAAAAGCATGGACTGATGCTACAAAAAATATGAGGGGAGACAGAGTTAAAGTTATTGTTGAAGAGTATATAAATTTTAGCTCTGAAATAACCTTGCTGACAGTTAGACAAAAAGATTCAGGGACAATTTTTTGTTCACCTATTGGTCACAAACAGTCTGGCGGTGATTATGTAGAAAGTTGGCAGCCTGCTAGTATTAACCAAAAAACTCTTAAAAATGCTGAAGAAATTTCTAAAATAATTACAGATGATTTAGGAGGAAATGGGGTTTTTGGTGTAGAATTTTTTGTATTAGAAAATGAGGTCATATTTAGTGAATTAAGCCCTAGGCCTCATGATACTGGTATGGTAACAATGTTTACTCAAAATTTAAATGAATTTGATTTGCACCTTAGGGCTTTATTAGGACTACCTATTCCAAATATATTAATTTTAAGGAAAGGTTATAGCACAGTAATAAAAGCAGGAGATGATATCCCTAAAAACTCTAGTTATAAAATAGAAGGATTAAATAAGGCCCTTAAATTAAATAATGTTGATATAAGAATTTTTGGAAAACTAAAAGCATGGCCAGGAAGAAGGCTGGGAGTAATTCTTTCTAGTGATAAAGAAAATGGTGAAGCTGCTAAAAGATTTATAAATGTGGTAAAAAAATAAATAGCACTTACAATTATCTTATGTTTTTTAAAAAATTATTTTTTATTCTAGTTATAACTTATTTTTTCCCAAATAGCATTTTCGGAAAAGAATATACTTTAAAGTGGTACAATAATGCTAAAGTTTTAGACTTTATAGAATTTGATGATAAGTCCAAATATCAAATTACTATGGCGGAAGGGTCATGGGAAGATAACGAGGGCAATTATGGTTTTTTAAAATGTTTAGGTCCTATTATGGTTGGTCCTGATGGCAAGATAGACCTAGAGGTTTTTTGTAATGGTTATGATAATTTAGAAAACAAATTTTCCATCAAACTGTTAAGAAAATCTGAATTTGATGCAGGAGTTGGGGATGCTATTTATCTATCTGGAAATGGCAGATATAAATCTTTGGTTAATAAAAATTGCAAATACGCAATTAAATATATAAATGAAGTTACAAAAGGTTTTTATAGGCACATTTGCAAATGAATTATTGGTTATTCAAAAGTGAGCCTTCTAGTTGGTCATGGGAAAATCAATTAAAGGCTGGGAAAAAAGGAGAAGGATGGGATGGTGTCCGAAACTACCAGGCTTCTAATAATATGAAAAAAATGAAAGTTGGAGATTATGGTTTTTTTTACCATTCAGTTACTGAAAAACAAATAGTAGGAATTGTGGAAGTTTCAAAAGAATATCATCCTGATCCTACAGATAAAACTAATAGATTCGGAATGGTAAGAGTTAAAGCCTTAAAAAGCTTACCTATGCCAGTTTCGTTGGCAAAAATAAAAAGTAATAAATTTTTATCAGATTTTCAGATGATTAAACAAAACAGACTATCAGTAGTTCCTGTTAAAGAGGTAGAATGGAATGAAATTTGTAAAATGGCCAATTTAAAAAATTTTTAATTATACTATAATAGTAGTAATGGAGATATTTTAGATGAGTGATATATATAAAATACCAGAAAACTATGCTTCCGAGGCATTAATAGATGAAAAAACATACGTAAAAATGTATAACGAATCAATTAACGATCCAGAAGCTTTTTGGGAAAAGCATGCTAAAAGAATTAATTGGATTAAAAATTTTTCAAAAATTAAAGATGTAAGTTATGATAAAAATAATCTTTATATAAAATGGTTTGAAGATGGAACATTAAATGTTTCAACTAATTGTATAGATAGGCATTTGAAAGAAAGAGGCGATAAAATTGCTCTATTGTGGCAAGGAGACAATCCGGATGAAGTAAAAAAAATAACATATTCATCCTTGCTTTCAGAAGTTTCTTTAATGGCTAATATTTTACTAAAGCATGATGTTAAGAAAGGAGATAGGGTTACTATTTACATGCCTATGATTCCTGAAGCAGTATTTGCAATGTTAGCTTGTTCTAGAGTAGGTGCAATTCATTCAGTGGTATTTGGAGGCTTTTCTCCAGAGTCCTTAGCAGATAGAATTAAAGATTGTAAATCTGATTTTGTTATTACTGCTGACGAATCTATCAGAGGAGGAAAAGTATTTCCTCTTAAAAAGAATGTAGATGAAGCAATTGATAAGGTTGGTGATGTTGTAAGAAATGTATTAGTCGTAAAAAGAACAGGGGGTAATGTTTCATTTGACGCTAAAAGGGATATTTGGTGGCATGAGGAAAAAAATAAAGTTGACAATTTTTGTAAACCTGTAGAGTTAAACGCAGAAGATCCTTTGTTAATTCTCAATACATCAGGGTCTACAGGAAAAACTAAAGGCGATCTGCACACTTCTGGGGGATACTTGGTTTATGCTTCTATGACTCATGAATATATTTTTAACTACAAGGAAAATGATATTTATTGGTGTACAGCTGATGTTGGATGGATAACAGGACATTCCTATATAGTTTACGGGCCTCTTTGTAATGGTGCTACTACTTTGATTTACGAGGGCCTGCCAAATTATCCAGATGCTTCAAGGTTTTGGGAAATTTGTGATAAACACAACGTAAATATATTTTACACTGCTCCCACGGCTTTAAGAGCAATTATGAGAGAGGGAGATGATTATGTTAAGAAAACCTCTCGTAAAAGTTTAAAAATGCTAGGAACAGTAGGAGAGCCAATTAATCCTGAAGCTTGGAAGTGGTATTATGAAATTGTAGGAGATAAAAGGTGTCCTATAGTAGATACTTGGTGGCAAACTGAAA
>CAYTJO010000171.1:3079-3507 GCA_964438215.1 uncultured Rhodospirillaceae bacterium | reverse complement strand
ATAATCACCATGAACTATAGAAGAGTCGAAGTTCTCAGGAATATATTTATTTAACCAATTAATTATAAAATCAATCTCTGGCAATTCTCTTTGCTTAGATAAATGCCACTGCTTTTCCCATCTACTAATTTGTCTTTGCGCATAATTTCCAGGTTTCCCAAAATTATGAAGACCAACCTTTTTATAATCTATGTTATGAAGATTAGCTAGCATCCGAACCATTTGAAGATAAATATCTTTTCTTTGTTCTATGCTTTTTACATCTAATATGCTTTCGTATACTATGCCTTCTACACACTCCATTATATAAAAAGGAGTTCCTATTATATTTGAATCTTCACATAATGCTAACATTTTTGGGCAAGGAACATTAGTATTTATCAATGATTTTTGAACTTTATACTCTCTTTCAACTGCGTGTGCAGATG
>CAYTJO010000171.1:0-3069 GCA_964438215.1 uncultured Rhodospirillaceae bacterium | reverse complement strand
CCTGGCGGTTTTTTTCTAAGTATTATTTCTATACCCTTATCAGAAGTAAGAAAAAAAGTAGGGTTCGATTGTCCTCCAATAAACTGCTTAATCTCAGAAACTTTACCAAATTCCTTAATATTTTTTTTTAACCAAACGTCAAGATTATTAATATTAAAAGAATGCTTTTCTCTAACATTAGCAAGGTTTCCTGATACCATATTTGTTAATTATATTTTCTAAGTTCTAATTTCGCTATTTGGTTTCTATGAACTTCATCTGGGCCATCAGCTAATCTTAATAATCTAGCCTGAGAATATGCCTGTGCTAAACCAAAGTCGTTAGAGACACCACCTCCTCCATGAGCTTGTATTGCCCAATCTACAACTTTACATGCCACATTAGGAGCAGATACTTTGATCATTGCTATTTCCATTCTTGCTTCTTTATTTCCCACTACATCCATTTTATTAGCAGCACTTAGAACTTGAAGCCTAACCTGATCTATTGCTATTCTAGCCTCAGCAATTCTTTCTTGAGTTACTGTTTGAGTAGATAAAGGCTTACCAAAAGCAACCCTTGATTTAGTTCTTTTACACATTTTTTCTAGCGCAACCTCACTGAGACCAATTAATCTCATGCAATGATGTATTCTTCCCGGTCCTAATCTTCCTTGTGCAATTTCAAAACCTCTGCCCTCACCCAAAAGCAAATTAGAAGAAGGTACTCGTACATCTTTGAAAGTAACTTGTGCATGACCATGTGGTGCGTCGGTATAACCAAATACAGGAAGAAACCTCTCTACTGTGATTCCTTCACTATCCATTGGAACTATAATTTGAGATTGCTGCTTATGTTTATCTGGATTGTTAGGATCTGTTTTTCCCATAAATATTAATACTTTACATCTTGGATCCATTGCACCTGAAGTCCACCATTTTTTTCCATTTATTATGTATTCAGAGTCATCTTTTATAATACTTGCTTCTATATTAGTTGCATCTGATGATGCCACATCAGGTTCTGTCATTGCAAAACCTGACCTTATTTCACCATTAAGTAGAGGAAAAAGCCATTTTTTTTTCAACTCTTCTGTTCCATATCTTTCCAAAACTTCCATATTTCCTGTATCAGGAGCACTACAATTAAATACTTCTGGAGCATAGGGAGATCTCCCCATAATTTCACAAAGTGGAGCATAATCTAAATTTGTTAATCCTGCTCCTTTATCACTCTCAGGCAAAAATAAGTTCCATAGACCATTTTCTTTAGCTTTAACCTTTAATTCCTCAATAATTTGCGAAGGTTGCCAAATATCTCCTGTATTGATTTCATTTTCTATATTCTTTTCATTAGGATAAATATGCTTATCCATAAATAATTTTAATTTTTCTTGTAATTCAATAGATTTATCTGAAAATTTAAACATTCTATTCTCCTTATTCTTCTTTTAATTTAAAAATTAACGTATTTACCCACTTACTTTTTGCGACATTAAAGCCTTTTAACTCACCTAAAAGAATATACTCATAATTATTATCTTTTAAAATATTATTGAAATCATGCAAATATTTTTTTTCTACTATTATATATCTATATATTTTTTTTTCAAAAAAATCTTCTTTTAAACTTTTCAATACAGTAGTATCAGTTCCTAATTCAAAAATTAAGCTAGGTTCATTGTATCCTATTACAGCAATATTCTTAGATTTAAATCCACTGTTATCTTTACTAATAATATTATATATCTTTTGAGATACCCATACCTTGTCTAATTTAGGTAAAAGAAATCCAAAAATAAAAATGGAAGTAAAACATGCTAAAAATACTTGATAATAAAAACATTTAAGTTTATTAAATCGGTTTTTAATAAAAATTGAAGATAAATATGTTGAAAATATGATGAAGACTATAAAAGTATATTTTTGTGAAAGAGAGCTATAGTCTCTTATTGCAATAAAAAAAGCATAACCTAAAGCAGAAATTGTTATGACATACAATAAATTATTTAAAATATTATTAATTTTTAGTTTAGTGTTAGCAAAGCTATACTGTGAAACAATATAATTCCCAACTAATAAGGATAATGCTGGATATAAAGGCAAAGTATAATGAGGTAATTTAGTAGGAATAAGTTCAAAAATCATTAAATTGGGAAGTATCCATGCTATTAAAAAAAAATTATTTTCTGACTTATAATCTGCAATAATTTTTGAAATACTAGGAACCAAAAATAAGCTCATTGGGAAGAAGAGAATTAATATTGCAAGAGTATGGGCTCCAAAAAAAGCACCATGTTTTTCTTGGACTGAAAGTATCTTATCTAAAAAGTCTCTTTTGAAGGCCTCATTAATAAAACTACTTTGTTCTGTACCAGATATAGATAAAAACCAAGGTATAACTATTATTAATATAATTATAAAACCAATCAATGGGTTAGTTTCTAATATCCACTTTTTTTCTTTCTTAAATAATATAATAAAAATAATTGTTGATAAAACCATGAAAAAAAGCACTGGTCCTTTTACAAGAACCGAAAAGCCTAAACTGCTCCAAAAAACTATAAAAATTAAGTCATACTTTTTCGTGAAAATTCTCTTATAGTAACCAAGAAGTAAAAGCATTGATAACACTGAACAAGTTAATAAAACGGCATCTGTTTTTGCTATGTGGGATTCAATAATAAATAATAATGTGCATTGTAAAGTCAAAGAACTAAAAAATGCTGTTTTACTATCAAGGACTTTTGATGCTATTAAAAAGAATGCTAAGCATGTGAATAAAGAAAAGAAAGAAGAAATAAATCTATATTTCCAAATATTATTAAATTTTTTATCAGGATGTATTTCAGTTTTTATTATAGATAGTAAATTAACTGAAGCTGACTGCAACCAATATATTCCTATAGGTTTCTTGCTCCTTAGCTCATTTTGAAATTTAATAGAGTTATAGTTTCCTGTTTCTAGCATTTGTTTAGTAGACTGGGCATATCTTGCCTCATCTCTATCTAAAACTGGAAACGTATTTATAGTTGAAAAATTAATAATTAGAGATAAAAATATTATTAGAATTAATTCTTTATATTTTTTA
>CAYTJO010000170.1:0-3534 GCA_964438215.1 uncultured Rhodospirillaceae bacterium | reverse complement strand
AGGAAGTTTGTTATCTGATAATTCCTCATTCGATCTAATAGAGGATGGCCTTTCTAGTCTTCATTTTTTTGTCCCTATTTATGGAAGAATTTATCAAAGTATATGTGAATTGGTTTATAGAGATCAAATAGCAAATCCATTAACGTTAGAACATTATTTTTCAGATGATGAAGCATTCAAAGAATTAGGAGGTAAAGAATTTTTAAATAAACTTTGCGAAGGAAATTTAGGAAGATCTATTATCAAAGATTATGCTAGTCTCTTAAAAGAACTTTATAATAAAAGAGAATTGATTAAACTTTCTAAAAATCTAGAGTCAGAGTCTAGGAAATTTGACCATGATAAAAAATCTATAGATATCATTGAAGAAACAGAATCAAAGTTATACGAATTAACTGAAAATAAAACTCTTTCTAGCAATCAATTAATAGCTTTCAATGAATCTATTAATTACGCTATGGAAAGCGCAAAAAATGCTCATCTAAATAAAGGAACTGTAGGAGTATCATCTGGATTCATAGATTTAGATAATATTCTGGGTGGCTTACACAAATCAGATCTATTAATATTAGCAGGAAGACCTTCAATGGGGAAAACTGCTTTAGCTACTAATATTGCTTTTAAAATATCTTCTGTAAATGATAATAAAAAAATAAAAAATGTGGCCTTTTTTTCTCTAGAAATGTCAGCAGAGCAGTTGGCTAACAGAATACTAGCTGAACAAACAACTCTATCTTCTGATAAAATTAGAAGGGGGAAACTTACAAAAGAGGACTTTGCTTCACTTAGCAAGATCAGCAAAGATATTTCAAATAGTGGTCTTTATATTGATGATACTCCAGCTATTACAATCCCATTATTAAGAACTAGAGCTAGAAGACTTAAAAGAAAACTAGAAGATGGAATTAGCCTAATAGTAGTTGATTATTTACAACTTATGAGAGGCACTAAAAAGTTTGAAAATAGAGTTTTGGAAATTTCTGAAATAACACAAGGGCTAAAGTCTATAGCAAAAGAATTAGATGTGCCAGTTTTAGCATTATCTCAACTATCCAGAGCAGTTGAGCAAAGGGAAGATAAAAGGCCTATACTTTCAGATTTAAGAGAGTCAGGGACTATTGAACAGGACTCTGACGTAGTTATGTTTATATACAGACAAGAATATTATGAAGAAAGGGCTGAACCAAAATCATCAGGCACAGAAACATCAGTCGCATTTACAGAAAGATATATAAAATGGCAAGAAAATTTAGAAAATTGTAAAAACCTTGCTGATATTATAATTGCTAAACAAAGACATGGGCCAATCGGATCGCTACAACTACGTTTTGATTCTAAACTAACTAAGTTTTCTAATTTAGCTGATGAAAAGCTACAAACCAACAAGGTCCAAAATTAATATTTTGAATAAAAACACCAATGCCCTTTTATTAGTAAGTTTGGAAAACATAAAAAATAATTATAATTTTCTTAAAAAAAAAACAAGAAATTCAGAACTTGGTATTTCTATTAAAGCTAATGCATATGGGTTAGGTTATAAAAAAATTTGCAAAACTCTAATAGATTTAGGTTGCAAAACTTTTTTTGTTGCCACTTCTCAAGAAGGTCTTGAAATTATAAAGATAAAAAAAAATATAGATGTTTATGTACTAAATGGAGTTACTGAAAAAAATATAGTCCTAACTTTAATCAAAAAGGGGGTGAAGCTTGTAATTAATAGTACTTATCAATTAGAAAGACTAATTACCATAGCAAAAGAAAATAAATTAAAAGCTAACTGTGCTTTACACATAGATGCTGGAATGAATAGATTAGGAATAAACAGTGATCAAATCAAAAAAACAATTATGTTGGCAAAAAAATATCTTAAAGTTTCACTGGTAATGAGTCATTTATCTTGTTCAGAAAGCAAAATTTCTAAATTTAATAACTTACAACTAGAAAAATTTAAAGAATTTAAAAACAAATTTAAAGAATTTAAAAATATAAAATTTAGCTTAGCTAACTCTAATGGTATTTTACTAAACAAAAAATTTCATTTCAGTTTGTGTAGGACAGGAGGTTTAGTGTATGGGTTAAATTTAGCAAGTATGAAGGTAAATGGTATTAGAAATGTTGTAAGTTTGTTAGCAAAAGTACTTCAAGTTAAATCTATAAAAAAAGGAGATTATGTTGGTTATGGAGCAAATTATATAGCAAGAAAACGCTCTATAATTGCAACTATAGGCATAGGTTACGCTGATGGATTGCCTAGAAATTTTTCTGGATCAGTTTATTATAAAAATAATAAATTTCCTATAATAGGGAATATATCAATGGACCTTTGTACAATAGATATAAGTAGCTACGAAGAGTTAAAAGTCAATGATTGGGTAGAAATTTTTGGTAATTCGATTTCTATAGAAGAATTTGCAAATAACTGTGATACTATTACTTATGAAATTTCTAGTAAAATAGGATCAAGAGTAAAAAGAATATATACATAAATAATTCATCTGAGGTAAATTGAGTTTTATAAACAATTTAAATAACACTGATTTTATAGTAATGTTAATAATTTTACTAGCAATGCTATACGGTTATTTTAGAGGATTTATAAGGGAGTTTCTATCTATTTTCTCAATATTCTTTTCTGGATATTTATCAATATATTTTTACCCTAATATAAGTTTATTTATTAAAAAGTTTATAGAGATGGGAATAATAACTGACATTGTATCTTTATCCGTATTATTCTTTTTCATTTATAGTTGTTTTGGTATATTAATAAAAATTTTAGTTAAAAAAGTAAATAGTACCTCATTAGAAATTTTCGATAAAAATTTTGGAATTTTATTTGGTTTTATTAAAGCAATGGTTTTATTATCTGTTTTAAATATTATTTTAGTTTTAACTATTTGGAAAGAAACCTACCCTTCTTGGGCAATAGAGTCTAAATCTTTAAATGTAATTCGTTATAGTTCTAGAGTAATGATAATGAATCTTTAGATAAACTTTTTAATATTGAAAATAATGATTAATGAAAATATCTAATGTTTTTAGATAAAATAAAAGACAAGTGTGGAGTTTTTGGTGTATTTGGTCATGACGATGCAGCCGCTTTAACAGCATTAGGACTTCATGCATTGCAGCACAGAGGTCAGGAAGGTGCAGGTATAGTATCTTATGATGGAAAAAATTTTCATACGCAATTAAGTTTAGGTTTAGTTAGTGATCATTTTACAAAAACCTCAGTTATTGAAAAGCTTCCAGGAAATTCAGCTTTAGGGCATGTCAGATATTCTACTACTGGTAAAACCTTATTAAAAAATGTACAGCCATTATTTGCAGATTTAATAGGTGGAGGAATTGCTTTAGCTCATAACGTTAATTTTACTAATGGTATAGATTTTCCTGATCTAATTAATAATTCAAATACATTATCTAGAGCAGCTGAGTCTGAACTACCTGGAGTAATAACTGGTTTCAAGAATTCAACGTCATCAAAAAATTCACTTTTCATATCTTGTTCATGAATTTTCATCCAGTTTATAT
>CAYTJO010000169.1:370-3543 GCA_964438215.1 uncultured Rhodospirillaceae bacterium | reverse complement strand
TAAAAATATCGCTTTTTGGATTTCTACTAAAAATATCTCTTTGGTTAACCCAACTTCCTAAATTTGTTGAAACTGTAACGTCCGGCGATGTAGTAATTATTCGTTTATAACTACTATTTTTTTGCTTACCAACATCATTTAAAATTTGGCCAAAAGCTTCCTGAGTACTAATATATTTTTTAAATTTAATATCTATTTCTTCAATTTTTATATTTTGATCTTGAAAAAACCTGTTATTAGTATTTTTATAAAATATATTTTTTGACAAATAATTATGTAAATTGTCTTTAGATATATTTAAGCCTTCTGTTTTATTCCATTCTTTGCCTTCTCTAATTTTCATAGAAGTTTGATAAATTTTAAATTGGTTTTCATTCATAATACCAGAATGATTGTCTTTATGTCCAGCAATTGGCAATCCAAAGCCTTTAACAGTATAGCAAATAAAACATGTTGGTTTGTTGCTTTTCTTATTATTAGAAAAAACCCTTGTTAACTCTTCTAGATCATGCCCAGCTAGATTAGTCATAAGTTCATGAAGAGCTTGATCATTTATAGAATTTAATATACCAAGAACATCTTTATCTCTTTTAAAATCGTCAAGTAAAGCCTTTCTCCAGCCTATACCACCTTGGAAAGAGAGCGCAGAAAACAAATCATTTGGACAATCATCTATCCATTTTAAAACCTTTTCTCCACCATTAATTGTTTTCAATTTTTGTAGTTTTTTCCCATATTTTAAAATACAAACATTCCAATCCATAAGTCTAAAAAGATTGATAAGTTTCTCGAATAATTTACCATGAATTATTCCATCTAAAGACTGCCTATTATAATCTATAATCCACCAACAATTCTCTACATCATGTTTAGCTCCTTCCAATAAGGCTTCATAAACATTACCCTCATCTAACTCTGCATCACCAAAAATAGAAATCATTTTTGATTTAAATTTTTCTTTAAGAAAATCATTGCAAATCAAGTAATCTTGGACTATAGAACTAAAGATTGTCATAGCGCCACCTAACCCAACAGATCCCGTAGAAAAATCAACATTTCCATAATCTTTAGTAATAGAAGGATATGCTTGGGCCCCATTAACTTTTCTAAAGTTTTTTAAATTTTCTAATGTTTGGTTTCCTAACAAATATTGTATCGCATGAAAAACTGGGCTTGCGTGAGGTTTTATTGCTAATCTATCATATTTATCAAGTATTTTGAAATAAAGCACTACCAGGATAGAAACCACAGATGAGCAAGATGCTTGATGACCTCCAACTTTCAAATCATCATCTTTCACTCTTAGGTGGTTAGCATTATGAATTATATAGTTTGATAACCAAGATACTTTTGTTTCTATTTCTTTTAACGTATAAAAATTCATAGTAAAACTTTATGTTTAATAATTAATAGTAGCAAATGAAAATTTTCGTTCTATTAAATTTTTTATATACAAAAAATTAATTTTACTATATTGTTCATTTTTCTAGGAGTTTATAAGGATTATAGTGTGAATTATTTATTTAAAGCTTTAGCCTCACTAATCATTGTGTTGCTACTTTCAGGTTGTGCTAGCCAAAGTGCAAAAATGGCACATAAAATTCAGAATGATAAAAATGATAATTTTTCGGAAAAGTTATCCAAGAATTGTAAAATAGCAATTTCTAAAACCCAAAATGAGGATTATATATTTAATGGGAGAATGATATCAACACCAATCTTTGGCATTATAGGTTTGTTTTCTGCTCCTTTAATTTTGGCAGCTAATGTATCACTAGATGTAAAAGATAGGTTGTCCGCATCTGATATGAGCGAAACATGTGGAGGAAAAGCTATAGAAAATAAAAAAATTGCCCAAGATGTTGCTGTAAATGGCTCATTAGGGTTTCTTCTACAAGGATCGAATATTTCTGTTTATCCCGGAGGAGAAGAAGTACCAGTTAGTACGGCGGCAGAAGCTGCAAGAAACTAAACAAATAATGTTCAAATATTTTTACTTAGTAATTTTTTTTTTAAGTTTATTCCAAAATTTGAATTCTAAGGATTCAGTAATTATTAAAAAGGATGGAGACAAAATTCAATATGATCACGATATAATGCGTCCATATTTGTCTAACGACCAGATAGCTCTGGATACAGAAATAACTTATGCTAAAGCTATAAGGTTTCAAATGGGAGGAAAATGGGAAGAAACTGCAGAATTATATAAAAAAATTGCAAACAGAGGTCACCCTACTGCTCAAGTTCACTTAGGAAAACAATATGTTCATGGAAATGGTGTAGAAATGAGTCTTATTAAAGCCTACAAATGGTTCTATTTATCTGAAACTTCCATAGGCAAGCATTTTGTAAAACTTATTTCCCAAGAAATGAGTGAAGATCAAATAAGAGCAGCACTAGATTTAATTAAAAAGTTCAAACCCGTTTATGATTAATTAAAAATTTTACAGAAATTTTCTAACTTTTCTCTTTCTGTTTTAAGAGTATTAACCTTACTATTTTGATTTTCAAAACCAATTGCCATACCGCAATGGACAGTATAATTTTTATCAAGCTTCAATAGTTTATTAGCTTTTTTATAAACTAATCCCCAAGCAGCTTGCGGGCAACTGTGTAAACCATAACTTCTACAAAGCAAAGATATATTTTGTAAAAACATGCCATAATCCAACCAACTCATCCAACCTAAGTCTTTTTCAATTGAGAAAATCAAACCTACTGGGGCTCCAAAAAAACTATAATTTAGAGAATGAAACTCTAAAGACTTTTTGTAATCCCCTTTTTTAATATCTAATATCTTATACAAATACCAGCCAACTTTTCATCTTCTTTCTTGATAAGGAGTTCTATACTTTTCCATATAATTTAATCTTTCAAGCTTTAAAGATTGATTATTTTTAAGAAACTCTTGCACCATTTCTTTGGTAAATTTTTTTAGACTGTCTCCAATAAGCACGTGGACGTTCCAAGGTTGAGTATTACTTCCACTTGGTGCTAATGAAGCTAGTTCTAAGATTCTTTTGACTTTGCTAAGTGGTATTTTCTTTTTTTTAAAAGATCTAACACTTCTCCTGCTTTTTATAGCACCAATTACATTCATAATATTTCCTTAATATTTTTTTTCTTGATAAACTTATTTAAATAATCATATCTTACTTAACAGAGGATTAAAT
>CAYTJO010000169.1:0-360 GCA_964438215.1 uncultured Rhodospirillaceae bacterium | reverse complement strand
CCCTTAAATCTTCCTCTTCAGCGAGTGACAACGTTTGTATAGTGAAAAAGAAATCTTTTTAAGAGAATATATTTCTAACGCATCTGATGCATGTGATAAACTTAGATATGAATCTCTGAAAAATACAAATATAAGTAATTCGGAAGAATTCAAAATATTAATAAGTTTTAGTAAATAAAATAATACAATTTCTATATCTGATAACGGTATAGGAATGGAAAAGGATGAATTAATTAGCTCACTAGGAACAATAGCTAAATCAGGAACTGAAGAATTTATTAAAAAACTAGAAGCCAACAAAGAAAAAAATATAGACCAAATAGGTAAGTTTGGAGTTGGTTTTTATTCTGGTTTTATGGT
>CAYTJO010000168.1:0-3546 GCA_964438215.1 uncultured Rhodospirillaceae bacterium | reverse complement strand
ACTATTAATAGTGTTAAAATTGCAGATAGTCTTAGTCCTCCTATTACCTCAGAGCCCAATCCTCTATTTAGTTCTGAACCGGCTCCCGGAAAAACTACTAAAGGAAACATGCCAAATACACTAGTTAATGTTGACATGAAAATTGGCCTTATCCTATTGTTAGTTGCTTCTAAAATTGCATTATCAACTGATAAGTTTCTATTTTTAATTAATTGTAATGTTCTATGAACTAATAAAATAGCATTGTTTACAACTATACCACTGAGAATAACAAAACCTAACATTGTTAACATGTCTAGAGGTTGAAATGTTTTAAGGTTTAGCATAAAGAGCCCTATAACTCCTCCAGCAGCAGCAGGAGGTACAGAAAGCATAATTATAAAAGGATATTTAAAACTTTCAAATAAAATAGTCATCAATAAATACACCATAATAATTGCAACTAAAAGATTAGTAGACATAGCTTTCCATGTAGTTGTTAACTCATTAGCAGTTCCAGAAATAGAAAGTTTAACATCTGAAGGCATACCATCTGTTTCTAATTTAGTAACAATTTTTTTTTGTATTTTTTCTATAGCTTCTTCTAAAGCCATATTATCTGCAGGCTTAATTTGAAGTGTTATAGCTCTTTCTCCTTCAATATGTCTAATTTGTGTAGGGCCAGTGGTATATATAATATTTGATAAGGATGAAACTGGTATAATTTTTTTTTCTGGAGTAACTATAGGAATATTGTTTACTCCTTGTGTTTCGTTAATGAGATCAACTCTACCCATAATAGTTAAGTCCATTCTTTTTGAATTAACTAGCACTTCATCAACTTTTAAACCTGAATTAAATGCATCTATACCCATCGCCAGTTCTTTAGCAGAAATCTTATTATCAGCTAATTTTACTCTATTTGGTTGGACTTGTATTTCAGGAGCTCCCAAAATAAGAGCTGGTTTAGGTCTCATCTGATGTCCTTCAGTTCTAGGGAATTCTTTAAAAACTAACCGTGCTGCTTTTTGAGCTACGGTAGTTATATTCTCTAGGTCAGATCCTATTACATCTAAATCAACAGATCTTCCTCCTCCATAACCTCTTGTAAAAAGCCCAGGTTGCGTAAAAAATCCAAATGTTGCTGGTTCACCCATGAGAGATTTACTTAATATAGGAATCAATTCCTTCACTCTAGTTTCTTCAACAGCACTAGCTCCAAATAACGTTCTATCTCCGGCTCCTGCAACAAAAAAATAATTACCAATTTTGGGAGGTTCATTTTTATTGCTAATCGGACCTGTTTCAGAGGCCCATAAATGCTTTACTTTATTTTCAACATTTTCTGCTATTTTGGTAAGCGTTTCTAAATTATACCCTGGAGGGGGAAGCATAACTCCAAAAATTAAATTTCTGTTTCCTTCAGGTAAATATTCTAATTTTGGTAGCATTATATATGAAATAGAAAACGTTGAAATTATAATTATATTCACAAGAAGAAAAGAAAATTTCCTAGAATTTATTGCATTCTTAACATAACTAATGATTAATCTTTGGATGAGTTTACCAAACTTTTTTAAAGGTTTGATATTAAAAAAACTAGAGTAATCATTTCGCAGAATCCATCCTGTTAAAGTAGGTAATATAGTTACAGACACTATCAGGCTCATTAAAACAGCAACAGATATTGCTACTGCAATATCTTGAAGAAGCTGACCCGCTTCTAAATTCATTATTAATATTGGTATAAAAACTAGTACAGTGGTAAGAGCAGAAACCATGACAGCTTGCCATACTTGCAAAGTGCCTTCCAAACATGCAAATTTTAACTTTTCACCTCTTTCCTTTAATCTATATATATTTTCTAAAACTACTATTGCGGCATCTACAACCATGCCTACGGCAAATGCTATTCCAGCTAATGAAATTACATTTATTGTTTTTCCTAATAGAGCCATTGCAACAAATGCAGCAACAACAGATATAGGGATTGACAATGAAATTACTATAGTAGATTGCCATGAATTTAAAAAAATTAATAAAATTATTATGGCTAATATTCCTCCTATCCAAATATTTTGAGTCACTAATTTTACAGCTGAGTCAATGTAAATTGTTTCATCATAGACTTGCTGAATTTTTAGCCCTAAATTAGGTAAAATATTTGTATTTAATTCTTTTACTGTTTCTCTGATCTCTTGCATTACCTCTATTACATTCGCTCCGGACTCTCTTACTGCGTTAATTGCAATTGAAGAGTCTCCTAAATACCTTATAATTGATCTAGGTTCTTTAAATGTAAATTCTACTTCAGCAATATCAGATATAGTAACTCTTCCATACCCACCATCTTTATCAAGTTGACTTATAAGGACTATTTCTTTTAATTGCTTTATTGTTTGTATTTCTCCCTCAGCTCTTACAATATATTTTCTTTTTCCCTCTTCTATATCTCCAGCTGAAATAGAAGTGTTTTCATTTCTTAAGATATCTACAATTCTTGGCACTGTTAACCCATAAAAAGCTAACTTTTCTGGGTTTATTGTTATTCTCAATTCAGTTGCACTATTGCCATATGCTGTAGTCCTTGCTACTCCAGATATTCTTTCTAATTTATCCTGTATAATATCTTCAACAACATCTCCATAAGCAGCAATATTTTGGTTATTTCCTTTAGTTTTAGTTACTATAAACCATGCTATTGCATTGTCATCTAATCCTGCCGTATCAAGGGTCGGTTCACCAGCATCTTCTGGATAATCATCTATTTGATTAAGTCTATTAGAGACTAACATTAAAGCTCTATCCATATCAGAAGACATATCAAATTCTAACTCTATTTTTGCTCTGCCTTCGCTGGTGGAAGCAGTAATTTTCTTAACTCCTTCTACACCTTGCATTGCTTCTTCTTGTCTATTAACGATTTCTCTCTCCATTTCATATGGAGATGCTCCAAACCAGTAAGTTGTAATACTAATTACAGGCTTATTAACATCTGGAGCTATTTGAATGGGAATCCTATCTAAGGCAATAAAACCCATCACAATTGTCATAAATATAACGGATACAATTGCAATGGGTCTTTCTAACGACAATTTAGTAATATTCATTCTAACTACTCTATATTTTTATAATTAACTTCTTGTCCTGGACGCAATCTTTCATTGCCTTTAATTACTACCAATTCATTAAGATTTACACCATTATAAACTATAAACCTATTGTTAACTGCTTCTCCTAGCTTTAATGGACGTATTTCAACTTTGTTATCTTTAACTACGTAGGCTAAAGAAATACCTTCTCGTTTTAATATTGCATCTTTATGAATAGTAATTGCTTTTCTACCTTCTCCAATTGGAATTTGTAATGTAATATTTTCACCAACAAAAAGACTTCTTTTTTGTTCTATTTTATTAAAAGTAAGAAATACTTTTATAGTTCTTGTTACGGAATTTTCCTTTGCTCCTATAGCTCTAATAATAGTAGGAACTCGAAAACTATCAGTAGTTATAGCTGTAACTTTGTTTCGAATACTTAAATTCTTTGCCCTAAGAGTAGGAATTTCTG
>CAYTJO010000167.1:283-3566 GCA_964438215.1 uncultured Rhodospirillaceae bacterium | reverse complement strand
ACTGATTTTAAAAAAGCAGTAGCAAAAGCTAGTAAATACAAAAGAAAAGGAAAAATTATTGTTGGTTTTGATAAAAACTTAATTAATAAATGTAGATAAATCAATAGTTTACAGTTTATAATTAAATAATTATATAAAACTAGCCAATACTTTTTGAGCACTTGACACATCAAAAACTCCAGGCTTTTCTATAAATAACTTTTCTACCTTTAGACCATTTAGCACCATAGCAAAGCGCTGTGATCTTATCCCTAATGAATACATAGAACCATCAAAGGTTAATCCAATAGCTTTAGACAAAGAAGCATTTCCATCAGCTATAAATATTATATCATTTCCAGCCTTGTTAGCATCACACCAAGCTTTCATCACAAAAGGATCATTAACTGACAAGCAAACTATTTCCTCAACTTTTTTTTCTTTAAAAGCACTTGCATAAGTTAGAAAACCAGGAAGGTGTTTTGCAGAACAAGTTGGAGTAAAAGCACCAGGGACTGAAAATAATACAATTTTCTTATTTTTTGGATGCATAAGACTATGGTCAGCAAATAATAAACTTAATTTAATATCTTTTATCTCATCTTTTACAATTGCTTTAACAGAAATATCAGGCAAACTGTCTCCTGTTTTAATAATTTCACTCATTTTAATCTCCAATTTATTATCTTATATAGTAAAATAATATTTTTTTTTGTTAATATAACATATGCATAAAACACAAAACAATATAATTAAAAAAGATTTAGTTTTACTTGGAGCAGGACATTCTAATATTGAAGTAATAAGATATTTGGGAAAACAAAAACTAAAAGGTCTAAGAATTACTCTAGTATCTAATGATACTTACACAACTTATTCTGGTATGGTGCCAGGATATATAGAGGGAAAATATAACTGGAATGAAATTAACATAGATTTAATAAAATTATGCTATAAGAATAATATTAAAATTGTAATAGCAGAAGTTTCTAGAATATCAGGAAAACAAAATAAAGTTTTTTTAAAAAAAAGACCTCCGATAGAATTTGATATTTTATCAGTCAACCTAGGCATTAGATCAAATACGGAAGATATCATTGGTGCAGAAAAATATGCACTACCATTAAAGCCAATATCACAAGTTAATAAAACTCTTAAATCTATACTTAATAATAAAAGCAAAAATATAGCAATCATTGGTGCAGGAGCAGCAGGCGTTGAAGTATCACTAGCTCTTAATAAAAGGTTTAAGGAAATGAATATTAAAAAAAATATAATATTAATTTCCAAAAATATTTTATTAATGAATAATTATTCTTTTAATGTTTCTAAAATAGTGGAAAAAGAATTAACAAATAATAATATTAAATTGTTATGTGATAGCAAAGTAACCAAAATTAAAAAAGACTATATAGAAATAAATAATACTAAAAAAATATTAACTAGTTGTTCAATATTAGCTACTAATGCGGCTTCATTAGATATATTGAAAAAGTCTGATTTAAAGTTATCAAAAAATAGATTTATATCTGTTTCACCCTCGCTTCAAAGTTTAAACCATAATAATATTTTTGCTAGTGGAGATAATGCAGATATTGAAAACTATAAATTAGTCAAGGCAGGTATATTTGCAGTTAAACAAGCTAAAGTACTTAAAATTAACTTAAAGAAGTTTTTCTTGCAAAAACCTCTTGAATATTATTATCCTCAAAAGTCTTATTTATCTTTAATAGGTATCACTAATGAAAGAGCTATAGCTAATAAATCCATTATTACTTTAAAAGGAATGTTTTTTTGGAAATTAAAAAAATATATAGACAAAAAGTTTATAAATAAATACTCATATATCAAGACCGAAAAAATCAGGTCAAGCAATCAAACAGAAAGCATAGAACCTATTGACCATAAGATGCAATGCGATGGATGTGGAAGCAAAGTACCTCAATACATAATAAAAGATATATTTGCTAGTAACCTTAAATTTGGTTCCTATGATGCTGATATGATTTCTGACACTAAAAACCTTTTACATACTGTTGATATAATTACTTCATTAATTGATGATCAATATTTAATGGGTAGAATAGCTGCAAAACATAGCCTTAATGATTTATATGCCGCCAACTCTTTTCCTTTATCTATACAAATGATCATAGGTATAACAAAATCTTTGAGTACTATACAAAAAAGAGATATTTATCAGATTAAAGAAGGTGCATTGTCAGTTTTTAATGAACTAAATATACCTATAAATGGAGGTCATACTTACAGCATAGATGAGGAGAAAAATACTATTGGATTTTCCTTGGTTGGAAAAAGAAATAAAAAAATAAACAACTTTACTAATAATAGAGGGAAACAAAAAATATATATGACAGGAAAAATTGGAACCGCATTAGTTATGGCAGCATTAAAACAAAACATTATTTCAGGTAAATACTATAAAGAAGTAATCACAGTAATGACAAAATCTAACCTCAGTGTTTATAAGTTTTTCAAAAGAAATAATATTTCAAATATAACTGATATTTCTGGTTTTGGATTAGCATTACATCTCAATAATCTACTAATTAGAAATAAGAATTTTAAAGGTGCAAATATTTATTTAGATAAAATACTAATATTAGAAGGTGCAAAAAAGGCAATTAAAAATAACATCAAATCAAGTCTAGCTGACTCAAATAAAAGTAGTTTGAACAATAACTTAGAAGTTAAAACTAAAAATAAAACTTTTTTAAATATTTTATTTGATCCACAAACTGCTGGTGGTTTCTTGTTTATTACATCTGATAAAAATATTATTTTAGATTTAAGAAAAAACAATATTATGTTTTCCGAAATTGGAAATATTACATCAGATCATAATAAGATTAGAGTTCTATAATGCCTATTAAGTATATTATAAATTGGAAATCAAATAAAATAAATCAAATTATAGATGTAAGAAGTCCTGATGAATACTCAGAAGACCATATACCTAATTCACTAAATATTCCTGTTCTTAATAATAATGAAAGAAAACTAATTGGAACTATTTATAAAAATGAAAATCCTTTTAAAGCTAAAAAACTAGGTGCATCATTAATATCTAAAAACATAGCTAATTTTATTAGAAATAAACTGATAAATACTCCAGGAAACTGGAAGCCATTAATATATTGCTGGAGAGGTGGGCAAAGGTCTAAATCATTAGCTATTACACTAGCGGAGATAGGATGGGAAGTATATGTTTTAAAAGGCGGATATAAAACCTACCGAAAGTATATAAATACATATTTAAATCAAATAATAGATAAAAATAAAT
>CAYTJO010000167.1:0-220 GCA_964438215.1 uncultured Rhodospirillaceae bacterium | reverse complement strand
AAGAGGGCCAACAGGCAATGCAAAAACTAAAATTATTGAAAAACTAGAACAAGTCGGTTCTCCTGTTTTAAACTTAGAAAAATTAGCAAATCATAAAGGTTCACTTCTAGGAAAAGATCATACTAAACCTCAGCCTTCTCAAAAGTTCTTTGAAAGCCTTTTGTATTATAAATTAAAAAATTTTAATAAAAACAAGCCTATTTTAATAGAAAGTGAAAGT
>CAYTJO010000166.1:524-3568 GCA_964438215.1 uncultured Rhodospirillaceae bacterium | reverse complement strand
GCTGTTGTTGAGCTAGAACATTATGGAGTTCCTTTTTCAAGGACAGAGGAAGGAAAAATTTATCAAAGACCTTTTGGAGGTATGACTACTGAATTTGGAGACGGCCCTCCTGCAAATAGAACCTGTTCCGCAGCAGACAGAACAGGCCATGCTATTCTGCATACTCTTTATCAACAATCACTTAAAAATAAAGCAGAGTTTTTTATAGAGTACTTTGCATTAGACTTGATTATGGATGAACAAAATGGGTGCCAAGGTGTTGTTGCGTGGTCACTTGAGGATGGGAATTTACATAAATTTAATGCTAAGAAGGTTGTTCTGGCAACAGGTGGATACGGAAGGGTTTACTTTTCAGCCACATCTGCGCACACTTGCACTGGGGATGGAAATGCAATGGCTTTGAGAGCTGGAGTTCCATTGCAAGATATGGAGTTTGTACAATTTCATCCAACAGGAATATATGGTGCTGGTTGTTTAATTACTGAAGGAACAAGAGGTGAAGGAGGATACTTGACAAACAGTGAGGGGGAAAGGTTTATGGAACGATATGCTCCTAATGCTAAAGACCTTGCTTCTAGAGATGTAGTTTCTAGGTCAATGACTATTGAAATTAATGAAGGCAGAGGTATTGGTAAAGAAAAAGATCATATATTTTTGCACTTAAATCACCTTGACGAAAATGTAATTTCCAAAAGGCTTCCGGGTATTGCTGAAACTGCAAAAATTTTTGCTGGTGTTGATGTAAATAAAGAACCAATACCAGTTATTCCTACCTGCCATTATAATATGGGAGGAATTCCTGCAAAGTTTACTGGTGAGGTAGTAACAAATAAAGATGGTAAAAATGATACTATTATTCCCAATTTATATGCTATAGGTGAAGCAGCTTGTGTGTCAGTTCATGGAGCCAATAGACTAGGATCAAACTCTTTATTGGATTTAGTTGTTTTTGGGAGAAGTGTGGCTCATCATATAGGTAAAGAAATGAAAAAAAATGGAAAAGGTACGCCTTCAAAAAAGGGTTCAGAAGAGAAAGCAATAGAAAGATTTGATGCTTTAAGAAATGCCAAAGGAGATACTCTACCTTCAGAACTAAGGCTTGATATGCAAAAAACAATGCAAAATCATTGTGCAGTTTTTAGAACAGGTGAAGGCCTACAACAGGGATCTAAAAAAATGGATGAAAATTATGAAAAATTTTCTAATATTAAAATTACAGATAAGTCACTTATTTGGAACACAGACTTATTAGAGACAATGGAACTTGAGAATTTAATTCAGCAAGCAGTTGTAACAGTAAAGTCTGCTGAAAATAGAAAAGAAAGTAGAGGAGCTCATGCAAGAGAAGATTTTAAAGAAAGAAATGATGAAGATTGGTTGTATCACACTTTGGCTTGGTTAGAAAATAAAAATACAACACTAGGATCCAGATCAGTGACTTTAAGAGCTATGTCTAATGAAGTTCAATCGTTTCCCCCTAAGGCAAGAGTATATTGAGGTAATTATGGTTGAACTACTACTTCCTAAAAACTCAAGAATTAAGAGTGGAAAAAATTTTAAGTCTAAGGGAACTATTAAGGATAAAAAAACTTTTTTAATATATAGATATGATCCTGATACTAATGAAAATCCAAGAGTTGATAATTATAAGTTAGATATAGGAGATTGTGGGCCAATGGTTCTAGATGCTCTTATTTCCATTAAAAATAAATTAGATCCTACTCTAACTTTTAGAAGATCTTGTAGAGAAGGTGTTTGTGGAAGTTGTGCCATGAACATTGATGGAACTAATACATTAGCATGTACTAAGTATATATCTGATGTCAAAGGTCCTGTTAAAATTTATCCTCTTCCACATATGCCTGTAATTAAAGACTTGGTTCCAGATCTTACAGGTGCTTATGAACAGTATAACTCTATAGAACCATGGTTGAAAACTAAGACTGTTTATGATGGGGATAGAGAGAGAACACAGTCGCCAAAAGATAGAGAAGATTTAGATGGGTTATATGAATGTATAATGTGTTTCTGTTGTTCTACCAGTTGTCCAAGTTATTGGTGGAATGGAGACAAATATTTGGGGCCAGCTGTTTTATTGCAAGCTTGGAGATGGATAGCAGACAGTAGAGATGAGGCTACTGACGAGAGACTTAATAAATTACAGGACTCTTTTAACCAATCTAGAAGTCATACTATTATGAATTGCACTCAGACTTGTCCAAAAGGCTTAAACCCCGCAAAAGCAATATCAAATATTAAGAAAAAAATTCTGGCAAGAAATTGACGGGAGCTATATATCTTTTAGTGGGAATTACAATATTATACTTTAGTGGAGATTATTTAGTAAGTGGTTCTGTTTCATTGGCTAAACACCTTAAAGTTCAACCATTTGTAATAGCACTTACTTTAGTTGCTTTTGGCACATCCGCCCCGGAATTAGCTATTTCAGTTAATTCTGCTTTAAAGGGATTGCAGGGCATTACTTTAGGAAATATAGTAGGATCAAATATTGCTAATGTTCTTTTTGCAATTCCCTTGGCTTATTTAATTAAAATTCCAAAAAAATCTGATGTAAAAAAAAAAGATAAAATTTTTCTTTTAGTTATCACAGTTATTTTTTGTGGCTTAGTTTTAATTGGAAAAACCTTTGAGTTAATTTATGGAGTAGTTTCATTATTAATTTTGATAAGCTATATTTTATTTATAATTTATGAAACTAAGATTGGAATAAGAAAGTTAAATTTGAATAATGAAGATGAGATTGAGTTATCAATTTTTAGATCATCTTTTTTTTCTATTCTTGGAATAATTGGAGTAGTTTTAGGAGCCGAAATATTAGTGCATGGAGCAGTATTAACTGCTGAACTTTTTGGGATCAGTCAAGTAGTTATTGGATTAACAGTAGTAGCTCTAGGAACTTCTCTTCCAGAAGTAGCTGCATCAATGATAGCAGCATATAGAGGGCAGATTAATTTTGTTTTGGGTGCTATTTTGGGATCTAACTTGTTTAATATTTTGGGGATAACGGGAGTTGCTTCAATTTT
>CAYTJO010000166.1:0-514 GCA_964438215.1 uncultured Rhodospirillaceae bacterium | reverse complement strand
CCAAGGAACTTTGACAAACATTGACTTGTTTTTTTTAATGTTATCCTCACTAATATTTTTATCCTTTACGATATTTAGTAAGTTTATTAATAGAATGTTATTAGTACTTATATTGATTTCTTATCTAATATATGTTTTATTCTTATTTTTAAGGTTTTAATGCAAGGTATTTTATGAAAGTTATTAAACATTATGTAAACGGAAAATATTGCGATGGAGGTGATCGTGCTTCAGATATTTTTAATCCAGCTACTGGCGAAGTTATATCTAAAGTTCAATTAGGAGATTCGCATGTAGTGAAAGAGACAGTTGATATTTCGCTAAAAGCGTTGGAGGGATGGAGACAAACTACTCCAGCTAAAAGAGCTAATATCATGTTTAATTATAAAAAACTGTTAGAAGATAACTCTAGTATTATAGCTGAATTAGTGTCTAAAGAACATGGTAAAACTGTAGAGGACGCCAAGGGGTCTTTGCAAAGAGGTTTAGAAGTAGTTGAATATGCATGTAGTAT
>CAYTJO010000165.1:0-3571 GCA_964438215.1 uncultured Rhodospirillaceae bacterium | reverse complement strand
TAAAATTTTGTACTTATCAGAAATGTCTGCACCCATTACAATTACATTATTATTTTTGCTAACTAATTTTCTTGAAATAGCTTCACCTATTCTTTTTGACCCTCCAGTAACAAGGGTAGCATATTTGAAAACTTTCATTTTACAATTAATTCATTTTTTTCTAAATTAGAAATTTCATCCCTTAATATTGCAGCTTTTTCAAAATTTAATGCTTCAGCTTCTTTATACATTTGTTTTCTTAAATTGTTTAAGTAAGCACGGAGATTATTTCTCTTATCTTTATTTTTAAAATTATTCTTTTTATCTATTCTTATATTCTCTAATAAATCTTTAACATTTTTTTTAATTGTTTTAGGTCTAATATTATTTTTTTTATTCCAATCTATTTGTTTTTTTCTTCTTCTATTTGTTTCTTCTAGTGCCAATTTAATAGATTTAGTTTCCGTATCAGCATACAAAATAACTTTTCCATTAATATTTCTAGCAGCTCTTCCTATTGTCTGTATTAGCGATGTTTTTGATCTAAGAAATCCCTCTCTGTCTGCATCAAGTATAGCAACTAGTGCACATTCTGGAATATCTAGTCCTTCTCTTAAAAGGTTAATTCCTACTAAAACATCAAACTTACCTAGTCTAAGTTCTCTAATAATTTCTATCCTTTCAAGTGTATCTATGTCTGAGTGCAAGTACTTTATTTTAATACTATTCTCTTTTAGATAGTCGGTAATGTTTTCAGCCATTCTTTTAGTTAAAGTAGTTACTAAAACTCTAAAGTTATTTTCTACTGTTTTTTTTATTTCCCCTAATAAGTCATCAATTTGATTTTTTGCACCCCTTAATTCACAAATTGGGTCTACTAAACCTGTTGGTCTTATGACTTGTTCTATAAATACTCCCTTAGTTTGGTCTAATTCCCATGGGCCTGGAGTTGCAGACACCATTATAGTATTAGGTCGCATAGCATCCCATTCTTCAAATTTAAGTGGCCTATTATCTTTGCAAGATGGGAGTCTAAAACCATGTTCTGATAATGTATTTTTTCTGTTAGCGTCTCCTTTATACATACCGCCTATTTGAGGAATAGAAACGTGACTTTCATCTACAAAAAGCAGGCTATCTTCAGGAAAGTATTCAAATAATGTTGGTGGTGGTTCACCAGGGTTCCTGCCAGATAAGTATCTAGAATAATTTTCTATTCCTTGACACATACCGGTGGTTTTTAACATTTCTATATCATATTTTGTTCTTTGTTCTAGCCTTTGCATTTCCAATAATTTATTTTGCTTTTTTAATTCTTTAATTCTTTCTATTAAGTCATTCTCTATTTCGACTATTGCTTGATCTAGTGTTGGTTTAGAGGTTATATAGTGGCTATTAGCATAAATTTTAATTTTATCTAATAACTTTATCTTTTCTCCAGTAAGGAAGTCTATTTCATAAATTGATTCAATATTATCACCGAACATTTCAATACGCCAGGCTGATGATTCTAAATGAGCAGGAAAAATTTCTACTATATCTCCTCTTAATCTGAAGGAGCCTCTTACAAAGTTAAAATCATTTCTTTTGTACTGTAAATTAACAAATTTCTTAACAATCTCATCTCTAGAAATGTTCTGATTTATAAATAGTGACAATATCATTTTTGAATATGTTTCTACTGGACCTAGTCCATAAATACAAGATACAGATGCAACAATGATTACATCTTTTCTTTCAAATAATGATCTAGTAGCTGAATGCCTCATACGATCAATATGCTCATTTATAGAAGCATCTTTTTCAATAAAGGTATCTGTTCTAGGAACATATGCCTCAGGTTGATAATAATCATAATACGAAACAAAATACTCTACTGCATTTTTCGGGAATAATAATTTCATTTCTCCATACAATTGAGCAGCTAAGGTTTTATTTGGAGCCATTATTAATGCTGGTTTTTGAATAATATTAATAACATTAGCGACAGTAAAAGTTTTTCCAGATCCAGTTACTCCTAATAATACTTGATTGCTTTCTTTTTTTTTTAAACCATTGCTTAATTGTTTAACAGCTTCTATTTGATCCCCAGAAGGCTTCATATTTGTAATAAGTTCAAATTTTTTTTTCTCAATATTTGGAAATAAATCTTTTACTATTTCTTTATTAAGTTTAAGCATGCCAACCTTGTTTATCAGAATATTCTTTGATTTTTTGTAATGCTAATTTTATATTTTTTTCAGAGTTAGCAAAAGAGAATCTAATATAACCTTCTCCAAAATTTCCAAAACTATTTCCTGAAACTGCTGCAATTCCTATTTTATTAAGTAAAATATTTTCCATATCATTTGATTTTAGTCCTGTTTTTTTTATTGAAGGAAATAGATAGAATGCACCTTTGCTATTATTGCAATGAAATCCATTTATTTTGTTTAGTTGCTTTACCATAATTTTTCTTCTTCTGTCAAACTCTGATACCATGAAGTCTACAGAATCTTGAGGGCCTTGTAATGCAGCAATTGCAGCAAATTGAGTAGCAGTATTTGTACAAGAAAAAGAATTTATATTTAATTGTTCTGCTATTTTTACATATTTTTTAGGCCACACTCCGTAACCTATTCTCCATCCTGTCATAGCATATGTCTTGGACCAACCATCTAATATTATTACTCTATCTCTGAGTTGAGAATATTCAAGTAGTGAAATAAAGCTAGTGTTATCATAAAGAATCCTACTATAAATTTCATCAGAAAGTATTTTAATATTAGGATGTTTTTCTAAGATTGAAACCAATATTGCCATATCTTGTTTTGAAATTATCCCGCCTGTAGGATTAGAAGGAAAGTTGATAATTACTAAAGATGTATTTTTATTAATAGAACTTTCTAATTCGTCAAAATTTATCTTAAAATTGTTTAAAATATCTAACTTAATAGGAACAGGTTTGGCTCCAGAGTAGTTAATTACACTTTCATAAATGGGAAACCCAGGGTTGGGATATATAATTTCTTTGCCTTCTCCACCAAACATTAAAATTGCATGCCACATCGTCACCTTTCCTCCCGGAACTATTACAATATTCTCAGGGTCTATTTCAACTCTTCTCCGCTTATATATATCTGATGCTACTGCTTCTCTTAGTTTTAAAATACCTTTTCCTTGAGTGTAACCATGTTCTCCATTTTTTAGAGCTGCAACTGAGGCATCTACTATGTGTTCTGGTGTTTTAAAATCAGGCTGTCCTATTCCTAAGTTAATAATACTTTTTCCCTGCTGAATAAGTTTTTGAGCTTTAGCGAGAAGAATAAAAGCACTTTCAGTTCCAAGTTTATTTATGTTTGGGTTAATTTTTTTCTCCTTAGTTATTTAAAATATTCTAAAAAAGTTATATTATTAATATCAAATAAATAATTTTTTATGAAACATAATTTTATATCTAATAGAGTAAATAGTATAAAGCCGTCTCTTACGATTGCAGTAACATCTAAAGCAAGAGAGTTAAAAGCTGCGGGCAAAGATGTTATTGGGCTTGGCGCAGGGGAGCCTGACTTCGATACACCCTCACATATTAAAAATGCTGCTATAGAGGCTA
>CAYTJO010000164.1:0-3622 GCA_964438215.1 uncultured Rhodospirillaceae bacterium | reverse complement strand
CAAAAAAATATTGAAATAGATAGTCTTGCAGATGAAACAATAAATGCATTAGATACTCCATATTCTAGTGAACTTTTAATACAAACATTCGGTGTTCATTCCAAGTCTATAAACGTTAATTTAGATGGTGAAAGTCAATATAATAACAAAAAAGGTAATAACATAAACATTACTCATAAAGTATATAAAAGCCAAAATATAGAATTTGACATAGATAATAATATAAATTTTAATTTTTACATTAAAATTATAGAAGATGAACTACCTCAGGTTAAATTCTTAGCTAATCCAGAAGTAGTAAATGGAGTTAGTTTAAAGTTTTTGACTGAAGCTAAAGATGATTATGGACTAGTTAATGCTAATGTAAGTTTCTCAAAACCATTGGGTTTTGAGCATTTTTTGGAAAACCAATTAATATATGATTTACAGGTCTCGAAAGATAAAAAAAATAGAATGTTAAAGAGCTTGTTTTTTAAAAATATGTCTAGTCATATATGGGCAGGAAATAAATCTAAGATTAAGGTTAGGGTTTATGATGATCTAAATCAACAAGGAACTGTTTACAGGAATATTGTCATACCTGAAAAAGAATTTACTTCTTCTATTGCAAAAATAATTTATAGAGCTAGGTCAGATTTAGCAAAAAGAAAAATTACATTATATGAAGCCAGGCAAGTTATAGACAAAGCTATCCTAGGTAATAAGGACTTATACAGAGATGAGCTAATTACAGCAAAACATGCTAAGGTTTCTTCTATGTTTAACGAGCTTAAAGAATTACCTTTGTCGCATAAAAGCTCTTTCTATAAAAACTTATGGGAGCTAGCTGTCGTTATAGAAGAAGGAAAACTATTTTCGGTTAAGAACAATCTAGAACAAATAGAGCAAAATTTATTTGATAGCATCAATCAAAGAGAAACAGAAAAGATTAGTACAAATGTTGAGAAGTTTAAAGAATCTATCCAAAGTTTGTTGGATGTAAATAATGAAGAGGGAAAAAACTCCTTAGCTAATAATGAAAATAATAAAAATATTCAAGATGAAGTTAACAAAGCAACAAAAGACTTAGAAGATTTGCTTAAGACTGGAACTAAAGAGAATTTAAATGAAAAAATTCAGCAATTAAAACAACTTGCTGATTCTATAAAAAACCCTAAAAAATTAGATGAAAATGAGATTTTAAAGGAACAAAAAAAGCAAGACTTTATAAATAAATTATCAGAGCTTTTAAATAAACAAGAGATCATTATGGAAGAGTCTTTTAATGAAGCCGCAAACAGAGGAAAGTTTAAACAAAGTTCTGAGGGTAGTGGTGGAAGAACTTCGAAAGAAAAGCAAGAAAATCTTAGAAATACACTAGGAAATATTATGCGAGATATAGGCGAATCAGAAAATGAGATTCCTCAAGAATTGGGAAGAGCAGATAGAGCAATGAGGCAGGCAACAAGGGAATTAGATAACGGTAGGCCAGATCAAGCTTCAAATGCTCAAGGTAGAGCTACTGAAATGCTGCGAAGGGCAATGAACAGAATGAGATACAACGATAGTTTAGCCCAAAATTCCTCGTCTAAAAAGAAAAGTGATGAAGATAATCAATTTGAAAAAAATTATAGTGATACAAACAATAACTTAGAGTATCAAGGTACGTCTTTAGGAGGAACAATAGAAGTTCCTGAAACTAAGAAAATTCAAAAAGCTCAGAAAATTGCTAAAGAACTATATAGTAGATACAACGAAAAGGATAGAAGTGTTAAAGAGAAAGAGTACATTAAAAATTTACTTGATTGGTATTAAATTTAAGAAAAAATCGTAAAATTCTCTCCAAAACTCATCTATATAGACAAGTTTATCTTTAAATAGCACCAATGCTACGAATGCTATAATTATAATAACAGTGTTTAAAATTAATAAATATTTAAATGATTGATCTGATTTTTTTTTTGTAGTGCTTTCCCAAATATGGTTGCATACACTGCATTTATATTTAGAAAAGCTTTTTGTTGCTTTATCTAAAGCTACCTTAAAAGTAGATTTACATTTTGGACACTCAACTATCATAATTTTTATTAATTAACTTCTTAATTATTTTGAATTAAAATATAACAAATAAGTTATAAAGGGTAAATAAATTGATAAGATTAGAAAATCTCTTAATAAAGTTTAATAAAAATAATACCTTAATAGGTGATATTAATATCTTTATACCTTCTGGTAGCCTGATTTCTGTTTTAGGTAAGCCAGGTTCAGGCAAAACTATGTTATTTAAAGTATTAGGATTAAAAGATAAAGCTAGTAGTGGAAACTTATTTATTTTAGGAAAAAATGTAAATAAACTAAATAGGAATGAATTATCTACTCTTCATAGTGAAATTAGTTTGGTAGGAGAGGATAATGATCTGATAGATAATTTAAGTGTTGAAGAAAATATTATATTGCCGTTGATTGTAACAAATAAGAGTAAAGATGAAATTGAAATAGCTGTAAATGAACTTGTGTCTTGGTTAAATATCAATAATATTTTGGAAAAAAATATTCTTCATTTAAGTAATTATGAAAAAAAAATGGTACAATTTGCTAGAGCAATAATAATTAGACCAAGATTACTACTGTTAGATAATTTTTTTACTGGATTAAACAATGACTATGAAAAAAAAATATCATATTTGTTGCTAGCTTTGAAAAAAATTGGAACTACTATCATTTCTTTTAGGGGCGAAAATAATGCTGGCATATTAAGTTATAATGAAAGTTATAAAATTGAGAATTCTCTTTTAATTAAACTATGAATTATAAATTTATTAAACATATAGGAATAAAATACTTTCCATCTAATTTACTAGATTATTTAGGGCATTGTTTTTTTAATTTTTTCTTTTCATTAGTATTCATAATTAATATTCCGGTTTTAAATAATATTTTATTTAGCACTAATAAAACTTCTTACATTTTACTAATTCCTAAAATCACTAATAGCTATGAAGAAAAAAAAGATTTAATTTTTTCTAGACTTAGCTTAAACACAAATATTGTTTCTGTTACAGAAATAGAAAAAAAAATTTTAAAGAAAAAATTAAATAAAAAAATAAACTTAGAATCAATTGAAGAAGAGTTAATACCTGATGTTTTTGAGATAACTCTTAAAAAAAACAAAAGTCTAGAGTTAGAAAGTGAAAATAAAAAACTTGGCAGCTTTTTAAAGGGTGCAGAAATATTAAAAAAAAAAATAGATAAGAATACTTCTAGTTTAATAAATTATTTATTTTTAGGAATAGCGTTGTTTTTGTTTATATCTATTTCTATTATCCTGCAAATTGATTATGTTAAAAAAAATAAAATTTTTATAGAAAAATCAAGAATGTTTGGGGCGAGGGACGGAGACTTAATTTATAATATAAGTACAGGATATTTGTTATTTCAATTTTTAGGAGTTTTTTTTGGATATTTTTTTACAAATTTTTTTGAAAAAAATTTCAAAACTTCCTCTTTTTTTTTAATTGAATATTTAGAAACATTTATAATTTTTATTTTAATACAAAATATAATAGGTTTTATAAATTTATTGCTAATTTTAAGACAATCATTAAGAAAGGTTTTTTAGTGAAGAGATTTAATAAACTATTAT
>CAYTJO010000163.1:0-3731 GCA_964438215.1 uncultured Rhodospirillaceae bacterium | reverse complement strand
TTAATTTATTAAAAATTTCTTCAATTAAATTATTTTTACTAAGGTTTCCGGTCTCTATTTTAATATCTGCTTCTTGATAAATAAAATTTCTTTTTTTTAATAAAACTTCAAGATCTTTTTTGTTGTTTGATTTAGAGAACAAAGGTCTTACATTTCTAGAATTTTCTAAGCGCTTATAAATTATATCTATATTGGCGTTAAGCCAAATACTTATACAATTTTTTTTTACTTTTTCTCTAATTTTAATATTTAAAAAACTTCCGCCTCCTAGAGAGATAACAGAGTTTTTATTATCATTTATAGTATTAATTATAATATCTTGTTCTAATTCTCTAAAATAATTTTCACCATAAAATTCAAAAATATCATTAATTTTCATATTTTTTTTTTTTCAATTTCACTATCTGTATCTATGTGAGAAAAATTTAATTTTCTGGATAAGCCTCTTCCTAAAGAAGATTTCCCTACCCCCATAAATCCTACTAAGACAATACAGTTTTTTTTTAGAGTTAAATTTGAGATGTTAAAATTCAAAAAAAATTATATATACTAATATTATTATTTATTATTATAATTATATATCATGAAAATAATAGAAATTACATAAAAAATGCTTTTTAAAAGACTAATTATTTTGATATTTACAATTACTATTGCCAGTAGCATGGTTTTCTTGATTTTTTGGGACCTTCCGGCTCCTATCAAACAAATAGAAAGAAAAATAGATATTAATAGATTTAAAACACATGATTAAGGTTTTATTATTTTTTTTTGTTATTTTTTTTATAAAGAGTTATGCTCAAGAAAGCCCAAAGAATATAATTTCTGAAGAAAATAAAAATATGCTTGTAGAGGAAGAAGCTGTTGTTGAGCAGGATGCCAATCTTTCCTTAGAAGAGGAAAGTACAATTAATACTCAAGAAAATTTTAATACAATCACCGATGCTACAAGCACAGAAAGTGAAGATAATTTAATAGTTATAGAAGACTTACCCAATAAATTTAATCCATGGAATGGTGTTTTGTCGAGCGATAATGATGGTTTAGGATGGATGATGTGGGGAAGTACAAGTTATTTATTATCAAAAAATTTGATTGATAAAGTTAATCCATCTTCATACTCTCCTACTCTTAATAATCTTTTAAAAAACTTTTTATTATCAAGAGCAAAAGGGCCTGATTTAAACGGCAAAGAAAATTCTGCTCTGCTTAAAAAATCTTCCAACGAGGAGACACTTCCTTATCTAGAGAAGAAAATAGCTTATTTAGTTCATACAGGGTTTAATGATGATATTAATATTTTAATTAATAGCATTCCTCAGGATTTAAAAACTAATGATTTTGAGATGAACAACTTTCAAATTAGATTAAATAATTTTGATATTCCATATTTATGTAACAATATTTCTAAAATGTTGTCTATAAAAGAGAGGTTTACTTTACACAGAAAAGTCTTAATTATTTGCAAGCTTATTCTTAAAAAGGAAGAAGAGGCTATGTTGGCCATGGATCTCCTAGAAAACGATATTTTAGAAGAAGATAAGTTTTTAAATAATATTAGAAGTTTTTTGAACGACCAAGAAAAAGAAAAACTTTCTATTGATCAAGTAATTAATGAAGATAGCAACTTACTAAAAATGCTGTATTTTTATGATTATACATCTGCAAAAAATACTTTTAGAGATATGCCTCGTATATTTCATAAAACAATTTATGATTTAAAATTATTTTCAAAAGAATTACAGGTTGAAAGTCTTGAATTTTTGGTAAATCAGGGAGTATATCCTGCTTCTAAATTAACTGAAGAATATAATTTTTTGATAACAGAAGAAGAGTTCATTTCATTTATGAATAACAATCAACAAATTAATAAAGAAGATAATACTGTAAAATTAAGGGCAACATTATTCAAGATTATAAATACTAGTATTTCTAAGACAGAAAGAGCAAAAAACCTTATGACTCTTTGGAATTTGGGTAGTCAAAAAAACATTGCTAAAGCTATTTATATGATAACTAAAAACTCTACTTTGTCTTTATCTCCAGATCCATCTTTAAATTGGTTTAACTTATCAGCATTTAAAGCTTTGCTTTTATCAGATGAAATAGAGGCCGCAAAAAAATGGATTTTCTATGGTACTAGTGATGTAAAAGAAAGAGCTAGCATTGATATAAACTTTTGCAGGCTCCTTGTGTTGTTGTATATTTATGATAATAATACTAAAGATTCTTTGAATGAAATTTTAGATATAAATTTTTTGCTAAAAATTTTAAATAACGACCTCAACATAGATGAAAGAAGTTTTTTAAAATTAATTTTAACTATGCATGCATTAGATGAGAAAATCCCTGATGAAATGTGGGAAATATTTTTAAACAACCAACCAATAGAATTGGAAAAAGTTAATACTTTTAGATAAGATGCTAATAACTATTTTTTATTAGATAGAGCTATTGATAAAAAAAATTTAGCTGAGGCTACATTAATTTCTTTTATATTATTACAATCTGAAAAAGGATTACATAAAGAATTGTTTAGTTTTTATAAAGGTCTTAAAGGATTATATTTATCAGGATTAGAAAAATATGCTAGAGATTATGCAATAGAAGAAAATTTTTACTTTTTAGCAAAATGAAAATCAAATCTAAATATTATAAAATGAATCTGGTTGAGTTATTTTTGGATAAAATTATTACAGAAAAAATTTTAAGCAATGCTTCAAAAAACTCTTATCAATCTGATTTGAATTTTTTTTATAGATTTTTAGTAGAAAACAAAACAGACTTTTTGACTTGCAAAGAAGAAACTTTAAAAAAATGGATAAGTTATTTGGTATCAAGTGGCATGGCAGTTTCTACAAGAATAAGAAAAATTAGTGTTATAAAACAATTTTTTAGTTTCCTCTTCATGGAACACATAAGAAATACAAATCCTTCTTTAAATTTATTATTGCCAAAAAAAACTAAAAGCATCCCTAGGTTTATAGATGAAAATGACATTACTAAGTTGCTTGATTCCATGAGAGAAAATTCTAGATCCTTTAAGGACTTGCAAACACTAATTTTAACTGAAATTTTGTATGCAACTGGTCTAAGAGTATCTGAACTGGTCAAATTAAAAGTGTCAGCTGTTTCCGAAGATTTTAAAAATTTACATATCACTGGCAAAGGTAATAAAGATAGAGTATTACCACTAGGAGAATATGCTCAAGAGCTTCTTAAAAACTATTTGTCTCAAGTTAGACTTAAATATAGTAAACAAAATAAGGTAGGGAATATTCATAAATGGCTTTTTCCAAATACAAAGTCTCATATTACTAGACAAACGTACTATACTAAACTTAAGTCTGCTGCAGTTAAATCAAATATAAGTGCAAATAAAATATCTCCTCATGTTTTAAGACACGCTTTTGCATCACACATGTTAAAAAATGGAGCAGATTTAAAGGTTATACAACAGCTTTTAGGACATGAAGATATATCAACAGTTGAGATATATACTCATGTAAATATTAAAGACGCAATGAAAGCTTTGAAAAAACATCCTTTAACTAAATATGATATTTAAAAAAGTAATATGAATAAGAAGCAAAAAAACACTCCTATAAGATTAAATAGATCTGAGCTTGCAGTTCCTGGTTCTAGACCAGAACTTTTTGAGAAAGCGGCTCAAGGAGATAGCGATATAGTTTTTTTAGAAGGATACTTGTGGGATGAAGGGGCCCCAAAAA